>JAMOUY010000415.1 GCA_027067895.1 Acidobacteriota bacterium | reverse complement strand
ACGCTTGCTTAATCTTTTTTGGTTTTTGAAATAATTTTGCCGGGCTTTTTGCCCGGTTTTTTTGTTTTTAGAATTTGCCCGTTTCTATTTTCCCGTTTTTATACCACAGTTTTTCAATGTTTTTTTCGGTAAATCCATAGAAGTTTTTGCTTGAAAGATAATCTTTTAGAAAAACGACTTTCCCGTGTTTTTCTTCTTTGTGAAAGTGTCCGCATACTATTAAATCGCTTTTTTTGAATTTTTTTTCAAGGTTTTGTGCCGCTTTTTTTAAATCGTAGTCGTTTGGCAGGGGATTTGTTTCTTTGTTAAGGAATTTTCGGGCGATTTTGATTTCAAGTTTTTTTAGTAATCCTGTTTTCCATGCAAGATAACTTATTGGGTTGATTAAAATAAAATGCAAAACCCTTGTCTGCCAGTCTCCGAAAAGGTGTCCGTGGGTGAAAATTGTGTTTTTTTCGCCGAGAGACGTTTTTATAAATTTTTTTCTGCATGTTGAAAAATAGTTTTTAAAGTGTTTGCAAAGGAAGAAATCCCAGTTTCCCTCAATTAGAATAACGTTTGTTTGTTTTTGTATTTCTTTGATTTTTTCAAGCAGAATTTTTCCTCTTTTGTGATTGTAATAGGATACTCCGCACCAAACCTCAAAAATGTCGCCAAGAAGTATTATGTTTTCGGTTAAGGAAGCAGTTCTTTCAAGTGTTTCAAGAAAATGCAAAAACTCTTCTTTCCTGTTTTCAACGGGAAGATGAGTATCTGTGAAAACAATGTATTTATATTTTTTTGATAAATTCAATTTCTTCCTCTTTTAAAAGGTTGTCTGCGTTAATTACGGGAATGACTTCATTGTCGGTTTTTATTGTTTGTTTGGTATTATACTCTTCTGTTTTGTCTATTCTTTCAATTCCAATGTATCTGTCAAAGTTTATTCCGATAAGGGTGCCGTCTTTGAGAGTGCATAGCAGAATTCTTTTTTTTTCGCTATTGTCGTTTTCCATTTTCAATTTAATTTTGTTGTTTAAAACAGGCACTATTTTGTCTCTGTAAGAGATTATTCCCTCTAACCAAGAAGGGCTTGACGGAAGGGAAACAATACCGTTGTTTCTAACGATAAAGTGTATTTGCTCAATGTTGAAGGCTATTTTGTTTTTCCCAATCTCAATTATCACAAAATTCTTCATACAAAAATTATAACAAAAAAAGGGGACTTTTCGTCCCCTTGGTGTTTTCTTAGGTTTCTTGGTTTATTAGTCTCCGTCTAAAAAGTCTCCAAGGCCTCCGAGAATTGAGCCTTCTCCCACTCTCTTGCCACCTGTCTGTGGCGCCGCAGAGTAAATTCTGTCCGCAAGCCTTGAAAACGGAAGTGATTGAAGCCATATTTTGCCGGGTCCTGTCAATGTGGCGAGAAAAAGGCCTTCTCCGCCGAATAATGATGTTTTTATTCCGCCGGTAAATTGAACGTCATAGTTTACAGTCGGCTGATAGGCGACTATACATCCCGTATCTACTTTGAGTTGCTGTCCCGGTGCAAGGGTTTTTTCAATTATTGTTCCCCCTGCATGCATAAAAACAAGGCCGTCTCCTTCTAATTTTTGCATTATAAATCCCTCTCCGCCGAATAGTCCGACACCGATTTTTTTCTGAAATGCGATGCCCAATGCTATGCCTTTTGCGCAGGAAAGAAATGCGTCTTTCTGACAGAGAAGCGTTCCGCCTACGTTTTTTAAGTCAACCGGAACGATTTTTCCCGGATACGGCGCTCCGAAAGCAACTTTTTTCTTTCCGTTTGCTTTGTTTGTAAAGTGGGTCATAAACAGGGATTCACCGGTTATAAGCCTTTTCCCGGCACTTAAAAGTTTTCCCATAAATCCTTGGTCTTCCTGCGAGCCGTCTCCAAACTTGGCTTCCATTTCAATTCCGTCTTCCATATACATCATTGCCCCTGCTTCCGCAACAACTGCTTCTCCCGGGTCAAGTTCAATTTCAACAAACTGCAAATCGTCGCCGAATACTTTATAGTCAATAACATGGGCTTTTTGTCCTGCCGTGTTTGTCGGTACCGGCGGTGCTTTCGGTGTTGTTGAGTTGAAATACTTTGCCAATTCTTCAATTGAACTAATCGGCACCCAGTTTTGGGTAATTCCCTGAGCGTACACAAGGGTGTCGGGGGTTAATTCCCCGTTTTGAATTCTTTTAATCAAATCTTCTTTTCCGAATGGCCCCTGTTGCTGGCCTGCAACGGCAACATACCACATAATAGCATCTGGCATCTTTTCCTCCTTTATTTACTGTGTGCAATAGATTATACCATTGAGAAAAATTTTTGTTGTGATTTTAATCAACTATTGGTTTATTCTTTCTTTGAATTCTATTTGATATTTATTTATTTTTTTGTGAAGATTGCTTCTTTCAATTCCCAAGAGTCTTGCCGCTTGGCTTACATTCCAATGAGTTATTTTAAGTGCTTTTTCTATGTAATCTTTTTCAAACCTCTCTTTTGCGTCTTTTAAAGACAAAAGTGCTTCTTCTTTGGGTGTGGTTTTGTTTACGGGGTAGGGAATGTGTTTTGGAAGAATTTTGTCGTCAGGCACCATAATCATCAGCCTTTCAATCAGGTTTTGCAATTCCCTGACATTTCCCGGCCAACTGTATGACATAAGTATATTCATTGCCTCGTTTGTTATTTCTTTTTTTTCAACTCTTTTTTCCGCAGCGAATTTTTCTATAAAAAAGTTTGCGAGAAGAGGAATGTCCTCAATCCTTTCTCTTAAAGAGGGGACGTAAAGTTCAATAACGTTTAGCCTGTAATACAAATCCTGCCTGAAATTCCCCTTTTCAATTTCTTCCTGCAAATTTTTGTTTGTGGCGGCGATAACCCTTACGTCAATGGGATATGATTTTACGTCTCCCAAGGGCGTAATTTTATTTTCCTGCAAGGCTCTTAAAACTTTTGCCTGAGTCTGCAAACTCATATCGCCTATTTCGTCAAGGAAAAGCGTCCCTCCATTGGCAACAAGGAATTTTCCTTTTTTGTTTTCCGTTGCCCCGGTAAAAGCGCCCTTTTTGTGGCCGAACAGTTCGCTTTCAATAAGATTCTCAGGTATTGCGGCGCAGTTTATATCAATCATGGGCATATGCGCCCTTTTTGATTTCAGATGTATTGTTTTTGCCACAACCTCTTTCCCGCTTCCGTTTTCTCCGTAAATCAGTATTCTTCCGTCCGACGGTGCGGCAAGTTCAATATCTTCCAAAAGTTTTTTAAAAAGCGGCGATTCCCCTATTAGCGGCGTATTTTTGCTTAGTTCTTCCAAAAGCCATTTGTTTTTTTCTTTTAGTTTTTTTCTGTCAATGGCGTTTTTTACGGCAAGAAGAAGTTTGTCAAAGGAAAGGGGTTTTTCAAGAAAATCAAAAGCACCTTTTTTTGTGGCTTTTACTGCAAGTTCAATTGTGGCGTGGCCAGAAATGACAATTATTTCCGCCTCAATTTTGTTTTTTTTCATCAACTCTATGAGTTCAATTCCGTCTATGTTTTCCATCCAAATGTCTGTAATCACAAGGTCTATGTCCGGTTGTTTTTTTAGTATGTCTATTGCTTCTTTCCCGCTTGATGCGAGAAAACACGTGTATCCTTCTTCTTCAAGTATTGTTTTTAAGGTAAGCCTGATATTGCTTTCATCGTCAACTATTAGAATTTTTTCCGACATTTGTCTATCACCTCAATACATTTGTTGTAACAAAAATCCTTTAACTTTTCTATTTTAACAGGCCTTGTGCTTTGAGCAACAAAAATTACAAGCACCGAATTGTGGACAAAGGAAAACGAAAATTTGTTTCTATCCAGAAAAACCAGAGTTTGCATACCTTTGATTTCCTGAGTGTAATGGTGTTTCCATTTTGAAAACATTGCAAATCTTCTTGCAAGTATTCGCGGGTCTTTTTCCGTAATGGAAAAAAGATAAATTTTTTCGTTAAATATACCTTCCTTCCTTGTGAGGTAATGCATAAAATATTGTGTGTCAAAGCCCCATTTTTCTCCTTTGAATAGTTGTTTAAAAAATTTGTCAGGCATGGGAATTTTCTTTCCGTTAAAAAATTCAACTTCAATGGGATTAAGGGATAAAGATTGTATAAGCGGAAGCACTTTTGAGTAAACTTCTTTCAAGTTTGACAGATTATCCGGGAATTCCCCCAATTTGATATGAGTCGGGTCGGGACTGATTTGGTTAAACGTCGGGTCAATCGGAAACCATCTGCCGTTTAGTTTTGCTTCCACCCACATGTGGTATCCGAATATATTGTCTCCCATTACAAGTCCCATTACGCATCTTGCCGGGATTCCGTTTTTTCTTAAAATTGCCGTTGCCAAAAACGAGTGCTCGGTGCAGTCTCCCTTTTTTTCGTTTAAAATTGTGTCGGTATCTGCCATTAGATTGTCAAAGTTTTTGATTGTGATGTAGTTGTAAACGAAATTAAGCGTATTTTTTATAAATTCATAAGTA
>JAMOUY010000414.1 GCA_027067895.1 Acidobacteriota bacterium | reverse complement strand
TTATTCCTTTGAAGGTGTTGTTTATAAACCTGTCAAAAAAGAGGAGTAATTTATGAAAAAAATTCTTGTACCGTTTTTTCTTGTTTTTTTTCTATCTTCTTTTGCCGCCGAATATTTTAGCGGACCGGTGTTTAAAAAAACCGGCTATATGCCCACAGGTTTTACAAACGGGCTGGTTAAGATAGGAAAAACCTTTTACACCACCGACAGGCACAAGGATATTCTTTACTCTTTTTCGGGAAGCATAAACGACGGGTTTAAAATAAAAAAAACCGTTCAATTGCCGAATTATGAGCCTTCCGCTCTTGATTTTGACGGCAAGTTGTTTGCGGTTGCGGATTTGCAAAAAGAGTTTATCTATCTTATTGATTTTAAAACCGGAGTTTGCGTAAAAACACTTCCCGCTTCAATGAAGAGAATAACCGGCGTTGCCTTTGACAAAGACGGGAATATCTGGGTATGCAGAAACAGGGAAAAGAAAATAGCCAAAATTTCAAAAAACGACGGTACGGTTTTAAAGGAAATAAATTCCCCCTTTCCGACAGTTTCCGCAATGTGCTATATGCCTTCAAAAAACAGGGAAGGCTATCTTTGGGTTGCTGACAGGGGAAGAGACAGAATTTACTTGGTTGATATTCAATCTGGGTTGACTATTTTCTATCTCAAATCGCCTGTGCCTTATCCTACCGGGATTTGGTATTCGGAAGGCAAACTCTATGTTTCCTGCTATCAAAAAGACGAAATATACGAGGCTGACATTGATTCTTTCAAAAACAAATGCGAAAGGTTTGACATAAGGGACGCAAAAGTAAGCGTTTTTTCAACCGTTGAATGTATGGGTACGGGAGAAATTGTCAATGCGAAAGTTTATATTGCCGTGCCCGAAAGCAGGGACAATCAGGTTTTGAAAAACATAAAGTTGGACGGAAAGTACAAAATAAAAAGGGACAGATACGGCCAGAAAGTTGCGATTTACAGTGCCGAAAATTTAAAAAACGGCGAGAAATTAAACTGCAAGATGGAAGTTGAAGGAAGGTTTTTTGCAATTTCATACAAAATTTTTCCCGAGGAAATAGGAAGCGAAAAAGACATTCCGGAAAAAATAAAAAAAGAATACCTGAAAGACGACGAAAAGTATGTTTTGACAAGCCCGGTAATTCAGGATGTGATTAAAAAAGTTGTAGGAGACGAGAAGAATCTTTACTTTAAAGCAAGAAAACTTTTTGAGTTTCTCGGCAACAGAATAAATTATCAGATGATTGGCGGCTGGGATATTGCCCCTGTTGTTATTTCAAGAGGAACAGGCTCATGCTCGGAATACACATTTTCATACATAGCCCTTTGCAGAGCGGCGGGAATTCCCGCAAGGTATGTAGGCTCGGTTGTTGTCAGGGGAGAAGACGCTTCCTTTGACGACGTTTATCACAGATGGGCTGAAATCTATCTTCCGCCGTTAGGCTGGATTCCGGTTGACGTTAATGCGGGAGACGAAGTGTGGCAGGGAGATAAATGCTATTCCTTCGGTGGGATAGCAAACAGATTTTTGATAACCACGGTTGGAGGCGGAAATTCCGAATATTTGAAGTGGGATTACAACGTTTCGGTTGATTATCAGACAAAGGGCAGGGTATTTGTCAGGGTTGAAAGTTTTGCCGAATGGGATGTTTTAAGGACAAGCCATTTTGCGGAAAACGGCAAAATACCCGTTTCATTTTACAATTTTGAGAAAAAGTGTTGCCATTAAATGATAGCGAGAGTTAAAGGAAAAGTTATTGAAAAAGAGCCTGATGCCGTAATTGTTATGTGCCAAGGCATAGGATACAGGCTTTTTGCGTCTTTTCAAACTCTGTCAAAGGTTGAGGTTGAAAAAGAATATCTCTTTTACACTTACCATTTTGTCAAGGAAGACAGAAACGAGTTATACGGTTTTCTTGAAAAAAGGGAAGAAAGTTTGTTTAAAAAACTCATAGGCATAGGGGGAATTGGCCCGAAAACCGCTCTTGCAATTCTTTCCCCGTTTGAGGCGGAAAAGGTTGAAAACGCAATTTTGGAAGGCAATACGAACTTTCTTGTAAAAATCCCGGGAATCGGCAAAAAAACCGCTCAAAGGATAATTCTTGAACTAAAAGGGCAACTTGTGAAAGACAATGACTTTAAACCTTCCGTGCCGGATGAGGTTGTTCAGATTCTTACAAATCTTGGCTATAAAAAAAGAGAAATTGACAAAGTGCTTTCTGAAATAGGCAAAGACAATTTGGCTTCCGATAATGTTGAAGAAATACTTAAACTTTGCTTTGAAAAACTTAGTCCTTTGTAAGCGAAAGATATAAAAATTTAAAACTCTAATTTGATTTTCCGCAAAATTTTGCCTTTGTTGTGCTAAAATTATCGGGAATTTAGCGTATGGGAGGATAAATGTTTAAAGGACATCCAAAGGGATTGATGGTGTTGTTTTTCACGGAAATGTGGGAGAGGTTCGGATTTTACACGATGCTTGCCCTTTTTACTCTGTATATGAAGCATTACTTTGGCTGGGATACCGAAAAATCCGGTCAGGTTTACGGATTATACCTTGCTTTTGTTTACTTTACACCGCTTATTGGCGGTTTTATCGCAGACAGGTTTTTGGGATACAGAAAAACCATTATGATAGGAGCCACCATTTTGATGGCAGGCTATGCAATGCTGGCCATACCTAATCCTACCGAAAAGTTTTTCTATATTGCCCTTGCGGTTCTTGTAATCGGAAACGGGCTTTTCAAAGCGAATATTTCGGTGCTTGTCGGTAATCTTTATCCCAACAACTCACCCTTAAAGGATGCCGCTTACAACATTTTTTATATGGGAATAAACGTAGGAGCCTTCCTTGCCCCCCTTGCGGCAAGTTTTTTGAGAAACAAGGCGCCTCTTTACATTAAAGAGTGGTTCGGAATTGAGGTAAACGGTTTCAATTTAGCCTTTGGCGCCGCAGCGGTTGGAATGCTTTTATCTTTAATAATTTTCAACGTTTTCAAAGAATACTATATTGAATCTGACAGAATCAGACACGAAGACGCGGAAATCGGCGGAAAAGAGATTTCGCCCGAGCAGGAAAAAGAAAGAATTTTTGCCCTTTTGGTTATTTTCTTCATTGTTATCTTTTTCTGGATGGCTTTTCACCAAAACGGTTTTGCTTTAACCCTTTTTGCCGACGAATCTGTCAGAAGAACAATAACTATTTTCGGCTATACGCTTACAATTCCGCCCGAACTTTATCAGGTTTTTAATCCTTTGTTTATTCTTATTTTGACACCGGTAGTTGTGGGATTTTTCGGTTATCTTGCCAAAAAAGGAAAAGAGCCTTCAACCCCTGCAAAGATAGGCATAGGAATGCTTTTAACGGGTTTTGCCTTTTTGATTATGGTTGGCGCTTCCCTTGCAGGCGGTGATTTGGACAATAATTCCGTTTCACCAATGTGGCTTATTTCAACCTACCTTGTTGTTACATTCGGTGAACTTTGTTTAAGCCCGATGGGATTGTCGTTTGTGTCAAAGGTTGCTCCCCCGAGAATAAAAGGCTTAATGATGGGAGGCTGGTTTGTGGCAACGGCAATAGGAAATTACCTTGCCGGTTTTGTAGGAAGATACTACCATGTTTGGAAGCACAGCAAATTTTTTATGCTTCTTTCTGTTTTAGCGTTTGTATCTTTCGGCCTTGTTATGCTATCATTAAGGAAGTTAAACCATGCAACGAGGGAGGAAATTGATTAACAGAATTTTAAGTTTTTATTAAATTTTTGTTGCAAATATGGGTTTAAATTGTTAATATTTGAATGAAATTCAATTTTTAGGAGGTGAATTTAATGAAGAAATTGTTAGGTTTAATCGGTTTGGTAGGTTTATTAGTGGTGCTTTCAGGTGTTGCTTGTTGCACAAAGCCGCCTGAGGAACTCGCTATGGCCAAAGACGCCGTAAAAAAGGCCGAAAACGCATGTGCGGCCGATTATGTTAAGTCTGAGCTTGACAAGGCGAAAGAAACTCTTGACAAGGCTAACACTCGTTATGAAAGTGGAAAAAGATGGAGAAGGTGCACTGAAACCAAAAACCTTTCCATGCAGACAATAGAATTGGCAAAAAAGGCTGAAACAGACGCTCTTGCCGAGAAAGAAAAAGCGAAAAAAGAAGCGGAAGAGTATATTGCAAAATTGGAAAAATGCATAGAAAAAGCAAAAGGCGAAGAAGCAAACGTTTACGCAAAAGACGAATTTAATCAGGCTGTTGCAAAGTACGAAGAAGCAAAGAAACTTTTTGCTTCCGACGAATGCAAGTACAATCAGGTTAAAGATATGCTTGACGAAGCACACGAGATGCTTAAAAAGTCCGTTGCTATCGCAAAAGCGGAAAAAGAAAGAATTGCGGAAGAAAAGAGAAAAGCGGAAGAAGCCGCAAGAAAGGCTGCGGAAGAAGAATTGAAAAACCATCCGAAAGAATGGACTGTTGTTAAAGGCGAATGCCTCTGGAAAATCGCAGGTTACGACAAGATTTACGGCGATCCTTTTCAGTGGCCGCTTATTTACAAAGCAAACAAATCTCAGATTAAAGACCCGGATTTGATTTACCCCGGACAGGTTCTTACAATTCCGAGAAATGTTTCCGAAGAAGAGGTAAAACAGGCTATCAAAGAGGCAAAAAACAGAACTTGGCCTGTTGAAAACTTCCTTTTTGACGGTAAATAATAGTTTTTAGCGAGGTTAGATGACGGCGGAGGCTTTTTGCCTTCGCCTTTTTATTTTAAAGATTATGAGTAGTAGTAAATACGAAATAGACCCCCAAACAGTCCCCCATTTTTATTCCAAAAACAATGAAATTCTGAAAATTATAGAAAAATTTTACAACACAAAGATTATAGCCAGAGGACAGACTCTTAAAGTTTCCGACGAAGACAAAAGGGAAGAGGTTATCTCTCTTTTAAAAACAATTGAAGGTTACATATTGAAAAAAGGAAAAGTAAGCAACGACGAGATAATTTCTTTAATACGTATGAAAAAAGATGCGCCTGAAATATCCCTTGAAGAATTGCTTGAAGTAAGTTCAATTGTTCCCTATTCAAGAAAGCCTATTTATCCGAAAACATTAAATCAAAAATTGTATGTTCACCATATTCAGCATAACCATGTTGTTTTCTCAATAGGGCCAGCAGGAACGGGAAAGACGTATTTGGCTATGGCGGTGGCAATAAAATACCTTGTTGAAAAAGCCATAAACAAAATTATTTTAACAAGGCCTGCGGTAGAGGCGGGAGAAAGTCTCGGATTTCTTCCCGGAGATTTGCAGGCAAAGGTTGACCCTTATTTGAGGCCTTTATACGACGCCTTGTACGACATTCTTCCCGGCGACCTTGCAAACAGGTTTTACGAAAGAGGGCAGATTGAGGTTGCCCCGCTTGCCTATATGAGGGGAAGAACGTTAAACGATGCTTTCTTGATACTTGACGAGGCTCAGAATTCAACTTCCGAGCAAATGAAAATGTTTTTGACAAGAATCGGTTTTAATTCCAAGGCGGTAATAACCGGAGACATAACTCAGATTGACTTGCCTTCGCGAAAAAGGTCGGGACTTGTTGAAGCACAGAGGATTTTAAAAGGTATTAACGGAATAAAATTTGTGTTTTTCAATGAAAAAGACGTTGTAAGGCACGAAATTGTCCAAAAAATTATAAAGGCATATCAAACCTATGAAGAAGAACAAGAAAAAAAGAAAAGTTAAATTTTCTTTTAAAGAATTTTTTAAAAAATTAAATCCGGTTGATTTTTATTCTTCATTGCTTTTCATTACGGTTACTCTTTTGATTTTCTTAAATGTTTTTTCCATTCAGACAAATATTCGCTTAAAAGTCGGAGATGTGGCGAAAAAAGATATTTACGCTTACACCGATTTGGAAATTCCCGACGAAGCGACAACTTTAAAGAAAAAGAAAGAAATAATTGCAAAAACCCCGAATGTCTATCTTTACGTTTCGGATAAAAAAGAAACCGTTTTGTCAAAAATTGACGAAATCTATCAAGCAATAAATAATTTTAAAAATAAAAAAAGAGAAATAGGAAAACTTGATAAGGTTGAGGTAAATGTTATTCAATCGTTGAAAGACGAATTGTTTAATAAAATTTCCGGCCTTGTTTCCATAGGCAACGAATATTTGCCGGCACTTGTTAATGTTTTTTCTAACAAACACAATGTTGAAAAATTAAAAAAATTGGTTTCCTATATTTATTCAAGAGGCTTGGTAAAAAACAAAAATCTTTTTGTTTTTAAAAACCACGAAGCAATTTTGTATGACAGTGCAAGAAAACAAATGTATTTAATAAAGCAAAAACCTGCGGTAATTGACGAAAAGGAATTGAAAGGTTTGATAAACGATTTTCTGTCAACCCTCAGGATAAGCAAGAAAGAGAAAGAATATTTAAAGGATTTTTTGTTAAACCTTATTGAGCCTAACTATATCTTTGATTCGGGAAGAACGGCAAAAAATATTGAAGAGGCTTTAAAATCGGTTGAAAAAAGTTATTTGAGAAAGAAAAGCGGAGAAATTATTGTCAGAAAGGGCGAAAGGGTTAGTGAAACTGCATATAAATTTATTGAGCAACAAAACAAACTTTTAAAAAAGAAAATAACGGTTAAAAAAATAATAGCAAACCTTTTAATTTTGATTCTTCTTACGTTTTTGGGCTATCAACTTATAGATTTTTACAAGAAGAAAATAGCAAGGGATAAAGGGTTTGTTTTTCCGTTGATTATGGTTATAAACACCTTGGGAATAATTATAATCAAAGGCTCAATTTTTATGCTTGGATTGGTTGAAAGGTCTTTGCAGTTTCAGTCTCTTCTTCAAAGCGGAATGATATTTTTCGCAATCCCCTTTGTTTTTCCGGTGTCGCTTACCGCAGTGTTGCTGGACGGGTTTGCGGCCTTGATTATGTCGTTTTTTCTAACCGTTTTGGTTATTCTTCTTACCGCCGGCAACATAAAACTTATTCTTTTTGCGATATTTTCTTCAATAAGTGTTATTTATCTGTTGAGAAGAACGACAAGAAGTTCGTCTTTAATGCTTGCTTCCCTTATTTTGGGTATTTTCAATTTTGTTATTGCGTTTTTAATACTTTTCTACTACAACTATGATTTTTCTTTGGATATGGTTATATCATTGCTTGTTATCACTGTGCTGGGCTCTGTTTTTACAGGAGGGCTTGTAAGTACTTTTTCGCCCCTTATTGAAGCGTTGTTCGGTATTGTTTCCGATATGAAGTTATCCGAACTTTCAACAATGGACAACCCTCTCTTGAAACAACTGTCAATGACTGCACCGGGAACCTATCAGCATTCGGTTAGGGTGGCAAACCTTGCGGAAGCCGCGGCGCAGAGAATTAACGCAAACTCTCTTCTTGTAAAAGTCGGTGCTTATTTTCACGACATAGGAAAAACCAAAAAGCCCGAATATTTTATTGAAAATCTTAGGCAGGGGGAAGAAAACAAACACACCAAACTTGCGCCTAAAATCAGTGCCTTGATTTTAAAAAACCATGTTAAAGACGGTGTTGAAATGGCGGAGGAATACGGCCTGCCGGAAGAGGTGATAAATTTTATAAAAGAGCATCACGGAACAAAACTAATGACTTATTTTTACAACAAAGCGTTGAGCATGGCGGAAGAAAACGGCGAGCAGGTTAGGGAAGAAGAATACAGGTATCCCGGGCCCAAGCCGACAAGCAAAGAGACGGCAATTTTAATGATTACCGATGCTATTGAGGCGGCTTCAAGGACTCTCAATTCTCCTATAACGCCGGGTAAAATCCAGCATGTTGTTGAAAAAATCGTTAAAAGCATAATTGACGACGGACAACTTGATGAAAGCGATTTAACCTTTAAAGAGTTAAACGAAATCAAAAAGACTTTTGTGGAATCTCTTTCCGCATACTTTCACACAAGGATTGATTATCCGGGATTTGACTTTAATAAAGAAGAAGAAAACGACAAAAATCAGAAAAGAGATAAAAATTCAAAATCGGACGGAGAGGCTGATGGAGGAAATTGATATTTCGGTTAACGTCTCTTGTCCGGATTGCAGGCCTATAATTCTGGAATTTTGGAAAGAATTGAAAAAAGAATTAACATCTATTCTTCCTGAAAACTTTGTTTTTGAAGTGTCAATAGACAGCGACGAAACGGTAAAAGAGTTAAACAAGCAATACAGAAACAAAGACAGCATTACCGATGTTTTAAGTTTTGAAGACGGAGAAATTCTGCCGGACGGAAAGGTTTTTTTGGGCAGTATTATAATTGCCTATGAGAGGGCTAAACAACAGGCAAAAGAAATAGGAAACAGTTTTGAAGAAGAATTAAGATTTTTGTTTATGCATGGAATTCTTCACATTTTAGGTTACGACCATGAAACCGACAACGGAGAAATGTTTGCCTTGCAGAAAAAGTTAAAGAAAAAATTAGAAAAGTTTTTTCCTAAAACGGAGGATTAAATGAACGATATTATTTTGGCGCTTCTTATTTTATTAAGGCTTTTTTCCATGGCTTTAAAATTTGCTTTTAATAACCTTACAATAATTGATTTGAAAAAAATATCCGCAAAAGAAAGGGATATTGAACATATACTTGAAAACAGAATTGCAATGCAGTTTACTTCTTCGTTTTTAAACGAAGTTACCATTGTTTTTATAGCCTACTTTTTTTACTTGAAATTTTCCGATTTTTTTCACACTTTTTTGGCAATTTTTATTCTTCTGTTTTTTGAAAAACTGTTTATTGCGGTTGTTTCCTTTTTTAGCAGGGAAAAAACGGTTAAGTTGTTTATGCCGTTATTTAAGCCTTTTTTCTTTCTTTTGATGATTGCGGTTTTCCCTGCAATAAAAATAGCCACATACTTAATGAAGAAAGAAGACATAAGGCTTGACGACGAAGAAGACAAAGAAGACGAAGAGAGGGCTTTTATTGATGTTGCGGCGGAGGAAGGAATTATTGAGGAGAGCGAAAAAGACCTTATTATCGGTGTTTTGGGTTTCGGAGATACTGTTGTGAGAGAGGTTATGACACCGAGGACGGATATTATTGCTGTTGATGTAAACATTGATTACAACACGCTTGTTGAAAAATTCAAATCGGCAAAACATTCAAGGCTTCCGGTTTACAAAGACACAATAGACAACATTGTCGGCATTGTTCACTTAAAAGATGTTCTTGCGACTGACAGGGAAAATTTTAAAATTGAAAAAGTGCTTCAAAGTCCTTATTTTATACCTGAGACTAAAAAAGTGCTTGAATTATTGAGGGAAATGCAGAATAACAAATTAAAAATGGCTATTGTGCTTGACGAATACGGAGGCACTGCCGGGGTTGTAACCATTGAGGACTTAATAGAAGAAATTGTCGGGGAAATTGAGGACGAACACGATATTGCAAAAAACCTTATTCAAAAAATTGACGACAAAACCTATCTTGTTGACGGAAGTTGCAACATTCACTTTTTTATGGAAGAAACGGGAATTGAACTTGACTTTGAAGATGTTGACACAATGGGCGGAGTTGTTTTTACCCTTTTCGGGCGAATTCCGGAAGAGGGAGAGACTATTGAGCACGACGGAATGGTAATTACCGTTGAAAAGATGGAAAACAGAAGAGTTAAAACAATAAAAATTCAAATAAAAGAGGAGTATGAAAATGACTAAATTCGGAGAAATCGCTTTAATCGGAAGGCCGAATGCGGGCAAATCCACGCTTTTAAACTATCTGCTTGGCAGGAAAATATCCATTGTTTCCGACAAGCCGCAGACAACAAGGCACAGAATTTTAGGCGTATTGACAAAAGATGACTATCAGTTGGTTTTTGTTGATTTACCCGGTTTTCACAAACCGATGTATGAGATGAACAAGGTTATGATGCAGAATGTTTACAGCGAACTTGATACCGCCGACGTAATACTTTACATGATTGACGCCTCAGTCCCAATAGGAAACGGGGAAAGGTTTCTTATGAACACTTTGAAAGAGATTGACAAGCCCAAGGTTGTGGCATTGAACAAAATAGACAAAATCAAAAAATCAAGGGTTTTGCCGTTGATTGAAGAGTTGAAAGAAATGGGGTTTGATGAAATTGTCCCCATATCCGCATCTGCCGGTATAAACGTTGACGAATTGATTCAGACAATTTTGAAATATGTCCCTGAGGGAGAATTTCAATATGACCCGGATTACATTACAAACATAAACGAAAAAATGTACATAGCCGAAATTGTCAGGGAAAAGGTTTTGAAAAAAACAAGGGACGAATTGCCTTACACAACCTTTGTTGAAGTCAGACAGATAGAGCATTTTGACGATTATGTTGAAATTTTCTGCGACATAATTGTTGAGAAAAAATCCCAGAAGCCTATCTTAATCGGCAAAGGCGGAAGAATGATAAAAGAAATCAGGGAAGAGTCGGAAGCGGAATTGAGGGAATACTTCGGCAAAGAAGTATCGCTTGAACTGTTTGTAAGGGTTGAAAAAATGTGGAGACAAAAGGGAAAATACTTGCAGCAGTTTAATATTTAACGGGGCTTTACAACAATTTCAAGACGTGCTAAACTATTTTGTCCTTTTCAGGGCGAAGTATATAAAAATTTTGGAGGTGGCTGATGCTTACGAAAGAGAAAAAATCGGAGATTATCGGCGCCTTCGGGAAACACGATAAAGACACGGGTTCCCCCGAGGTGCAGATTGCTTTATTAACGGAAAGAATCAATTACTTAACCGAGCATTTCAAAGTTCACAAAAAAGACTTCCATTCAAGAAGAGGTCTTTTAAAACTTGTTTCTCAGAGAAAGAAACTGCTTGAATACCTTAAAAAGAAAGACTTTAACAGGTACAGAGATATTGTTAACAAACTCGGTCTAAGAAAATAATTCAAAAATCTAAAAGTAGGGAAATTATGAAAAAGGAAGTAAAAGTTTCCATAGGTGGAAAAGAGATTACCATGGAAACAGGCGTTATAGCCAAGCAGGCTAACGGCGCCGTATTGATTAGCAGTGGAGATACAAGGGTTTTGGTAACCGCATGTATGTCCGACGAACCGAGGGAAGGAATAGACTTCTTTCCTCTTGTTTGCGATTATAAGGAACACACATTTTCTGCGGGAAAAATTCCCGGCGGATTTTTCAAAAGAGAAGGAAAACCGTCAACAAAAGAGGTTTTGACAAGCAGACTGATTGACAGGCCTTTAAGGCCTCTGTTTCCGGAAAACTTTTTCAACGAGGTTCAGGTAATAGCAAACGTTTACTCTTTTGACAGCAAGAACGAACCGGAAGTGCTTGCCATAACAGCCGCATCTGCGGCGCTTTATATTTCGCAAATTCCCTTTACCATACCCGTCGGTGCGGTAAGGGTAGGCTATATTGACGGCGAATTTGTGGTAAATCCCGCTCACGAAGACAAAGAAAAGTCTCTTCTTGACCTTGTTGTTGCGGGAACGGAAGAAGCGATTGTTATGGTTGAAGCAGGCGCCAAAGAAGTTTCCAACGAAGTTATGGTAAAGGCTCTTGAATTTGCCCATACCCACATCAAAGAGTTGGTAAAGGCTCAGAAAGAACTTTACGACATGATTAAGCCTGAAAAAGTCAAGGTTGAAGAAAGATTTATTGACGAAGTGCTCTTCTTGGACGTTGAAAGAGAGATTTCCGACAAACTTCTTGACGCTTTGAGGATAAAAGGCAAACTGAAATCGGCAAAAGCGGTTAAAGAGTTGAAGAAAAACCTTGTTGAAAGTTATGATGAGGAACTTCAAGAAGACGTGGCATACATTTTTGACAGAATTAAAGAAAAACTTTTCAGAAACTACGTGCTTAACGAAGGCAAAAGGCTTGACGACAGGGCTTTTGACGAGATTAGGCCTGTAAGTTGCGAAGTTAGCGTAATGCCGAGAGCACACGGCTCAGCCCTTTTTACGAGGGGAGAAACTCAGGCTTTGGTTACTACCACGCTTGGAACGTTTGGAGACAGCCAGTTGATTGACGGCCTTGAAGGTGAAGAGGAAGAAAAATTCATGCTTCACTATAATTTTCCGCCTTTCAGCGTTGGTGAGGTAAGGCCTTTGAGAGGTCCCGGAAGAAGGGAAATAGGCCACGGCGCTCTTGCCAAAAGGGCGATAGAGCCTATGATTCCTGCCGAAGAGGAATTTCCTTACATAATCAGAGTTGTTTCCGAAATCCTTGAATCAAACGGCTCTTCCTCAATGGCAACGGTTTGCGGCGGAACTTTGTCCCTTATGGACGCAGGCGTTCCCCTTAAAAAGCCTGTTGCGGGAATTGCAATGGGACTTGTTAAAGAGGGAGACAAATACGCAATTCTTACCGATATAGCCGGTGCGGAAGACCATTACGGAGATATGGATTTCAAAGTTGCTGGAACGAAAGACGGAATTACCGCTTTGCAGATGGATATAAAAATCAAAGGGCTTACCGAAGAGTTAATGGCCGAGGCTTTAAATCAGGCAAGAAAAGCCATTGATTTTCTGCTTGATAAAATGACGGCCGTTATCCCCGAGCCGAGAAAAGATTTGTCGCCATTTGCTCCGAGAATTACCGAATTGGAAATTTCAACCGACAAAATTAGGGATTTAATCGGCCCCGGCGGCAAAACGATAAAAGAAATCGTTGATTCTACCGGAGTAAAGATAGACATCAAGCAGGACGGAAAAGTTATGGTTGCCGCGACAAACGAAGATGCGTCTCAAAAAGCGATTGAACTGATAAAGATGGTAACCGCCGTGCCGGAAGTCGGAAAAGTTTACGAAGGCGTTGTGAAAAGAATAGAGGATTACGGCGCATTTGTTGAAATTTTGCCCGGCAAAGAAGGTCTTTTGCACAAAAGCGAAATAGCAAACCACTTTGTAAGAAACGTTGCGGACGAATTGAAACTCAATCAGAAAGTCCTTGTTATTGTGAAAGATATAGACAACCTTGGAAGGGTTAATTTAAGCAGAAAGCAGTTGCTGAAAGACGAAGAGGGCGAAGGCGGAGAAAGAAATTCGGGAAACGACAACAGAAGGCACAGAGACCATAGGCCGAGACACGGAAATTACAACAGAGACAACAGAAATTACAGAGACAGAAACAGAGACAAGGATAAAAAAGAAGAGTAAAACTAAAAATTCGGAGGAATAATTATGCCTGTGATTCTTGCCAAATACATGGGGGATTATGTAGGTAAAGAGGTTACCCTGCAAGGCTGGGTAAGGCTTAAAAGAAAACACGGAAAAATCAGGTTTGTTGAATTGAGAGACGGCTCGGCATTTGTTCAGTGCGTTTTTATAAAAGGTGAAACCTCTGACAGTGCTATGGAAGACTTTAAAAAACTTACTCAGGAAAGTTCAATTGAGGTTAGCGGAATTGTTCAGCAAAATCCCAGAGACGGAAGTTATGAACTTCTTGTCAAAGATTTGAAAATCTATCAGATTTCCGAGCCTTTTCCCATAACCCCCAAAGAGCATGGCATTGATTTTTTAATGGACCACAGGCATTTATGGCTCCGTTCAAAAAGACAGTGGGCGATTTTAAGGGTTAGGGCTGAAATTATAAAAGCGTGCAGGGCTTTCTTTGACGAAAGAGACTTTGTCCTTGTTGATTCCCCTATTTTAACGCCCAATGCGGCGGAAGGCTCTACAACCCTTTTTAAAACCGATTATTTCGGAGAAACCGCATACCTTACCCAGAGCGGTCAGTTGTATTCGGAGGCGGCAATTGCCGCTTTTAAAAAGGTTTACTGCTTCGGCCCCACTTTCAGGGCTGAAAAATCCAAAACAAGAAGGCATTTGATGGAATTTTGGATGGTTGAGCCCGAGGTTGCCTTTGCAACGCTTGAAGACGTGATGAATCTTGCGGAAGAATTTGTTGAATACATTGTTGCAAGGGTGCTTGACAAAAGAATGGAAGAGTTGAAAATCCTTGAAAGGGATATTTCAAAACTTGAAAAAATTAAAAGGCCTTTTATCAGAATGACTTACACTGAGGCTGTTGAAAAATTGCAAAACTTGGGCTCTGATATAAAGTGGGGAGAAGATTTTGGCGGAGACGACGAAACTATTTTGACAAAAGAGTATGACAAGCCGATTCTTGTCCACAGATTTCCCGCAAGTTTCAAAGCGTTTTATTTTAAACTTGACGAAAAAGACCCGAAACTCGCATTGGGAGTTGACGTGCTTGCCCCCGAAGGATACGGTGAAATAGTTGGAGGAGGGGAAAGGTCTGCGGATATTGACTATTTGCTTAAAAGGATTAGAGAAGAGGGAATTCCCGAAGAAAATTACAAATGGTATCTTGATTTGAGGAGATACGGCTCGGTGCCCCACGGGGGATTTGGTCTCGGAATCGAGAGAACGGTTGCATGGATATGCGGACTGCACCATGTAAGGGAGACAATACCTTGGCCGAGAATGCTTAACAGACTTTATCCGTAATTTATGCCTAAATTTTTTTTCCTGACATTAGGTTGTCCCAAAAATACGGTTGATTCCGAAGTTATGGCAGGCTGTCTGCTTGAAAAAGGATACGAGCCTGCCTTAAACCTTGATTCTTATGTGGATTTCGCCATAGTAAACACCTGCGGTTTTATAAATCCCGCAAAAGAGGAATCAATAGACAGAATACTTGAACTTGCAGAGTTGAAAAAAGAGGGAAAAATCGGAAAACTTGTCGTTGCAGGTTGCCTTGTTCAAAGGTATGTAGGTGAGTTGAGAAAAGAAATTTCTGAAATTGATTACTTTGTAAGCCTTGACGATATTGAAAACATAACCGACATTCTTGAGAATATAAAAATTTCGCAGTTTAAAATGCCTCAATACGTTTATTCCGAAAAATCCCCGAGAATTTTGTCAAACACTGTTTACGAATACGTGAAAATTTCCGAAGGATGCAACCATAAATGCTCTTTCTGCGCAATTCCCGGCATAAGGGGAAAACTTAGAAGCAGAAGCATTGAGTCTGTTAAAAACGAGGTAAAAAGCCTTGTTGAGCAAGGCTATAAGGAAGTTATCCTTATTTCTCAGGATTCAACAATGTACGGCGCGGATTTGGGAATAAAAGACTGTCTTGCAAACCTTTTGGAAGAGTTGAACAAAATTGAGGGAGATTTTTGGATTAGGGTGATGTACCTATATCCGGGAGAGATAACCTACAGGCTTTTAAAGGTTATGTCCGAAAGCGAAAAGATTTGCAACTATATTGACATTCCTTTGCAACACTCATCTGAAAAAGTTTTAAAATCAATGAAAAGGCCGGGAAACGGTGATGAATATCTCAAACTTTTGGAAAAAATCAAAAAAACATTTAAAAACAACGTCTATATAAGGACGGCACTAATAGTCGGATACCCTAATGAGGGAGAAAGGGAGTTTGAGGAATTGAAGAATTTTGTAAGGAAAGCAAGATTTAACCATTTGGGAGTGTTTACCTATTCCCATGAGGAAGGGACTCCCGCTTTTGCCTTGGAAGATACTGTGAGTGAAGACACAAAAGAAAAAAGAATGAATGAAATTATGGAAATGCAGAAGGAGATATCGTACAATATTAACAAGGAACTTGTAGGCAGAGATTTGGAAGTTGTTGTTGAAGGTTATTATGAGGAAACAGAGTATCTTTTAAAAGCAAGGCATAGGGGACAGGCTCCGGAAATTGACGGAGTTACTTTGATTAACGAGGGTTTTGCTAATGTCGGGGATTTTAAAAAGGTTAACATTGAAATGGCAATGCACTATGATATTTTAGGAAAAATTTTATAAATGAAAGGAGAAAGGATTATGAAGGTTTTGAAATTTGTAAGTGTGTTTTTCTTGATTTTAATTTTTACGGTTAAATCCTTTGCCGGAATTCAGGCGGGAATGATTATCTTTAAAGTTGTGGATGAAAACAATAAGCCTATTGAAGGCGTTAAAATCACAGTTACAATGAAAAAAAGAAAAAGTTTTAAAAAAGAATTGGTAACAAATGAAAAGGGAATTGCGAAGGTTACCTTAAACATTGCAAGTTATACGGTGAAGTTTGAAAAAGAAGGCTATGTTTCCTACGAAACTGTTACCAAACCTATAATAAGCGATAAAAAAGTTGAAAATATCAAACTTATGAGTGTAAAAGCGGCGGCAATGCAGCAGGAAAGCAAACTGTCTCCCGAAGACAGGGCGGCACTTGCATTCAATCAGGCGGTTGAATTTTTGAAAAAGAAAAACGATAAAGAAGCATATCCTTTGCTTAAAAAAGCGGTTGAGTTGAATCCCAACCTTGCTTATGCATGGTTTCACCTTGGAAGGATAGACCTTTTAAACAACAAACTTGACGATGCGGAAAGAGAATTGTTGAAAGCGATAGAATTAAATCCGAGCATGGGGCATGCCTATGTTTTGCTTGCAGACGTTTATAAAAAGAAAGGCGACGAGGAAAGTTATCAGAAATATCATAAAAAAGCGGAAGAGATGGGGGCAATTGGTCCGGCAGAATATTACAACAAGGCCGTTGAATACATAAATGCGGGAGACGATACAAATGCCAAAATCTATCTTGAAAAAGCGCTTGAAGTTGACCCGAAATATGCGGATGCATACTATCAGTTGGGGCTTCTTTATCTTAGAATAGGCGATATGAAAAAATGTGTTGAAACCTTGAAAAAGTATCTTGAAATTGCTCCTAACGGCAAATATGCCGCAGATTGTCAAGGGCTTATTCAGGGATTAAGCGGTAGCCAATAAATTTAAACTATTTTAAATACGGGGGTGTATATGAAAAAAATCTTGTTTTTTATGGTCATGGTGTTATTAACTGGCAGTCTGTTTGCTTCCGAAAGATACATTGTTGTTTTGGACAAACAGCCTGTGGTTAAGTATGTTAAGAAAAACCTTAAAACAAAGGCTGCCAAACTTTACAGGCAGGAAATTGTTGAACAGCAAAAGGGTTTTATTGATTTTGTTGAGAAAAAATTGAAGGGGAAATCTGTCGGTGCCGTTCAAACTGTTTTGAATGCGGTTTTTGTTGAAGTTGATCCTTCACTTGTTGAGAAAATAAAGGAATATCCCGGTGTAAAATATGTTGCAAAAGACAAGTTTCATGAGTTAAAACTTGACGGTGCAAACAGAATTTGCGGAAACGTTGCAATTTACAGAAGGCTTGGGATGTCAAATTCCGATATTGGCAAGGGAGTTAAAATTGCTATTCTTGACACCGGTATTGACATTTCAAACCCGATGTTTAACGACGAAGGTTTTGAGTATCCGGAAGGTTTTGATCCGGGTTCTAACAATGAGCCTGATTTAACAAACAACAAGGTTATTGTTGCCAAAAATTTCGGATATGATTCAAACGCTTCCGACCAATACGGCCACGGTACGGCATGTGCGGGCTGTGCCGCAGGGAATTATGTGGAAGTTCAGGACGGTATGTTTCTCTATAAACTCTTAGGCGCTGCACCCGGAGCATACCTTGGAAACTACAAGGTGTTTACGTCAAGCGCTAACGGTGTTGGAGCATACCAGTCTTCCATAATTAACGGAGTTGATACTGCAACCAACGACGGAATGGATGTTATCAATTTAAGCCTTGGCGGAGACATTGGTAATACTTCCGCATCTAATGACCCGGAAGTGCAGGCTATTGAGAATGCCGTTAACGCAGGCGTTGTTGTTACTGTTGCGGCAGGAAACGAGGGAGACAATATAGAAGATTTGATTGATAAATACGGTGTTGACTGCTCAAACGGACATGATTGTTTTAGAAACCACCTTGACGAGTTTGCCCTTGTTCCCATGAGTGTTTCCTCTCCCGGAAACGCCCCCGATGCAATTACGGTTGGCGCAATTGACAATGAGAGGGACTATCAGACTATTAGGCATACAAGTTTTTATATAAATGATGTGCCTATTGAAGGTTTAACGGATATTGAGTACGGAGTTGATACTCAGGTTGCTATAAACCTGACGGAGTTTCCTAAAACGGAGGTTGTTGACCTTGCGGATTACACATCGGATGAAAAGGCATGCGGAGAGTTAAACGGTGTTGATTTAAGCGGGAAGGTTGCACTTGTAAAAAGGGGAGACTGTTATTTTTGTCAAAAGATTAAGCATTGCGAAGATGCAGGTGCTGCGGCGGTAATTGTTTACAACAATAAAGCGGCAGATGAAGAAGGCGGTGGAATAATCAACATGGATACAAGCATTGGAATCAACTGTCCATTTGAACTTCATATTCCCGGATTTTTTATTTCAAAAGAAAACGGTGAGGCATTAAAACAGGCTTTGGCAGCTTCTACTGACCCGATTTATTTTGCCATTTCTGTTGAGACAAAATATGCAAAAATTCCTTCCGGATACAAAACATGGTTTTCTTCAACAGGCCCGACAAAAGTTGATTATTTCTTGAAACCAGATGTTGCTGCTCCCG
>JAMOUY010000413.1 GCA_027067895.1 Acidobacteriota bacterium | reverse complement strand
TTCCTTCATAATCTTTGCCCACATTCTCCTTGCAGCCCTGAACTTTGCAATCTCTTCAAGAAAGTTGTTGTGGGCGTTGAAGAAAAACGAAAGCCTCGGTGCAAACTTGTCAACGTCAAGCCCCGCTTTTATTGCCTCTTCAACATAGGCAATGCCGTCGGCAAGGGTGAATGCAACCTCCTGTACAGCCGTTGAGCCTGCTTCCCTTATATGGTATCCGCTGATTGAGATGGTGTTCCATTTGGGAACGTGGTTTGAGCAGAATTCAAAAATGTTGGAGATAATTCTCAAAGAAGGCTTTGGCGGATAGATATAGGTTCCCCTTGCTATGTATTCCTTCAAAATATCGTTTTGAATAGTGCCCGAAACCTTGTCAAATGGTACTCCCTGCTTTTCCGCAACAATCAAATACATTGCAAGGAGAAAAGACGCAGTTGCGTTTATAGTCATTGAGGTTGAAACCTTATCCAAGGGAATGCCGTCAAAAAGAATCTCCATATCCTGCAAAGAATCTATTGCAACGCCGACCTTTCCAACCTCTCCCTTTGCCATAACATTGTCGGAATCGTATCCTATCTGGGTGGGCAAATCAAAGGCAACCGAAAGCCCCATTGTGCCCTGTTCAAGAAGGTATTTATACCTTTTGTTTGACTCCTCCGCAGTTGCAAACCCTGCATACTGCCTCATTGTCCAGAAACGGGAACGGTACATTGTCGGTTGAACGCCCCTTGTGTACGGATAAAGCCCGGGGAAGGACAAATCCTTTGAATAATCAAGGTTTTCTATATCCTCGGGAGTGTAAACCCTCTTTACCTCAATTCCCGACGAAGTCTCAAACTTTTCCTTTCTTTCCGGAAACCTGTCTGTCGCTTTCTTTACCTTTTCTTCATAGTTTTTTTTCAATTCATTGAAATCAGCCATATCTCCTCCGCCCTGTGTTTTACTCTATTATAAAAAAAAATCCCCCCGATTTACATATCGGAGGGAAAAATAAAAAATATTTTTCAAAAAATCACAAAGTCTGAATAACGGTTAAAACGCCCGTATCAACTATATCCTGCCAAGAACAGCCTCTTGACAAATCGTTGCACGGCTTATTCAATCCCTGTAAAACGGGGCCAATTGCCGCAGCGTTTCCTATTCTTTGGGTAAGTTTATACCCGATGTTTCCTGCGTCCAAATTGGGGAAAATCAAAACATTTGCCTTTCCCGCAACAGGCGAGCCCGGAGCCTTTTTCTTTCCAACCGCTTCAACAATTGCCGCGTCGGCCTGCATTTCTCCGTCAACGGTAATATCGGGACGCCTTGTTTTTATGTATTCAAGCGCTTCCCTAACTTTGTCAACATCCGGGTGGTTTGCGCTTCCCTTTGTGGAAAAAGACAAAAGCGCCACTTTCGGCTCAACTTCAAGAAACTTTTTGCAGTTGTCGGCAGTGTCTATGGCAATTTCCGCAAGTTGCACCGCGGTTGGATTGGGCACGATTGCGCAGTCTGCAAAAAGCATTGCCCCGTCAACCCCGAAGGCGGGATTCTGAGTAATCATAAGAAAGAATGAAGAAACAGTCTTGCTTCCCGGCTTTGTGCCTATAATGTGAAGCGCAGCCCTTACAGTGTGCGCCGTGGTGTTTAAGGCGCCTGCAACCGAGCCGTCTGCCTTTCCGTCATCAACCATCATTGCCCCGAAAAACAGAGGGTCTTTCATAACCTCAATTGCCTCTTCCTTTGTAATCCCCTTTGCCTTTCTCTTTTGATAGTAAAATTCCGCATACCTTTCAAAAAAGTCTGCCTTTAAGTAATCAAGCACTTCAAAATTCATCTCTATATTCAACTCTTCGCACCTTTTTTTAATCTCTTCGGGATTTCCCAAAACTATGGGCTTGAAAACGCCTTCCTTAACCGCGGCGTTTGCCGCAAAAAGGGTTCTGTCGTCCGTTCCTTCGGGAAGAACAATAGTTTTGCCCGCCTTTTTCGCTCTCTCTTTAAATTTTTCCATTAAATCCATTTTCTCCCCCTCAAATTAGGATTGGTATAAAACCGCACCTTAATTTTCCTTCTTTTCAAAATGAAAATCAATATTTTCCTGTATCGGGACGGATAATTTCGGTTGGGATGGTAAATGCGGATATTTTGCAAAAAAAAAGCAGGCGAAGTGCCTGCAAATTTATAGTTATGATGGGAATGAAGGCTTTTTTGCCGCAATTACTTGATTACGAATGCGATAACGAGCACGTAGAGTACGAGTGACTCAATAAACGCAAGACCGATGAGCAATGTGGTTCTGATATTTCCGGTTGCTCCGGGGTTTCTTGCGATACCTTCGCATGCTGCGACAATAGCCTTGCCCTGTCCGATTGCTCCGAATGCAGCAGCAAAAGCAAGTGAGATACCTGCTGCAACCGCACTCCAAGGTGTTTTAGCAGCCGCTTCTGCGCCTTCGGAAGCCATTGCAGGGTTTACGGCAAATAATACCGCAGCCACAATGATTGCAAGTGTAAAGAGTTTTTTCACAGCACCCTCCTTTCATAGATTTATAATCACGGCTTCGGAAGCCGTTTAATCCTTTTTAGTGTTCTTCCGCCACCGCTCCCGCAAGGTAAACGATGGTAAGCATTACAAAGATAAGTGTCTGAATGAAGCAGACAAAAAGTCCCAAAGCCATAATGGGCAGAGGGATTATGAAAGGCACCAAGCCTAAAAACACGAGAAATACCGAGTGGTCTCCGAACATGTTTGCAAAAAGCCTTATTGCAAGCGAGAAAGGCCTTGCTATGTGCGAGATTATTTCAATGGGAAGCATTAAAGGAGCAAGCCACCAAATTGGCCCTAAAAAGTGTTTTATGTATTTGAACCCGTGTTTTTTTATTCCAATGTAGTTGTAGTAGAGAAAAACGATTACGGCCAAAGCCGCGGTTGTGTTAAGGTTTCCGGTAGCGGAAGAAAAGCCGGGTATAAGTCCCAAAACGTTTGAGAAAAAGATGTAAATTGCAAGCGCCGTAACAAACGGAAGGAATTCTTTTCCCTCTTTCCCTATGTTGTCTTCAAGCATGGACGAGATTATGTTAATTACGCTTTCATAAAACTGCTGTGCAGGTGTTGGTATTATTTCCGGTTTTTTTGTAAGAAGAATGAAAATTACAAAGGTGATAATAAAAGCGATAATTCCCATTACCACGTTGTCGTGCAAGTGAGTGTGAAAGAGATTGTTAACAAACTGCGTAATTAAAGAAGCCTCATGACCCATTTTTCTTTATACCTCCTGATATTGGTGAAAGAAATAACCCGAAAACAAGAGCCGTCATCCCCGCTACAAAGGGTATAACTCTAAAATTGTTCCATTGGATAATACCATAAACCACAAGCGCTATCAAGGGATAACGAAGAAGATTTACAAGTATTATCCATTTTGCCTGATTTGCAGATTGGGACGTTATATTTAAGGTTAGTTTTTCCAAATATGCAAAGTTTAAAAACACCAAAGCGAAGCCTAAAAAGAAGTTTAATCCGCCGTAAAAATCTTTTTTTAAAGCGAAAAATATTATTCCGCAAAGCAGGTAAATTATTGACGCTGTTTTGACTATTTTTTCACTGCCCATTTTCGTTTTTTTCTTCCCGTTCCTCTTCTTCAATTTTTGTCAATTGAGCGTTTAGCCTGAATATGTTTAAAAATGCCGCCGCAACGCCGAAAATTGAGAAAATTACCGTTAAGTAGGGATAGGTATTCAGCCATTTGTCAAGGTATTTGCCTATGAGATAGCCTATTCCGATGCTTACTGGAAACTGAATCCCCGCTGAACTTAATTCAGCCCATAACCTTCTTTTTTGCGCTTTTAGGTTTTTCTTTTCCTTTTCCATAGCGGTTTTATTTTACTTGAAGGGGAAAGAAAATCAACGGATTTTTGGTTTTTGTTGTTTGTTTTTGCGGGATTTTCTGTGTTTTTGAAAAAGTTTTTGTGGAAATTATTGAGTTTTGAAAAAAATCGGAAAGCAAAAGGAATTTTTTTACGTTGTTGATTTTTTTCGTCGGTTTTGAAGATTGACGGAAAGGGCAAACATTGCTTTGAAATATTTGTTCTCTTTGATACTATTTAGTTGAGGGATTTTTTCTCTTAAAAATTTAAGGAGATTTTTTATGGCCAAAGCAGAAAAAGGAGACAAGGTAAGGGTTCATTATAAAGGAACTCTTGACAGCGGAGAGGTTTTTGATTCCTCTTATGAAAGAGAACCGCTTGAATTTGTTATCGGAGAAGGAAAACTTATTCCGGGATTTGAGAAAACGGTTGAGGGAATGGAAGTCGGGGAAAAAAGAGAGGTGAAAATTCCATATCAGGAAGCATACGGTGAGAGAAGAAACGAGTTGCTTTTAGAAGTGCCTAAAAGCGATTTGCCGGAAGGGGTGGAGCCTCAAGTTGGAATGCAGTTTCAGTTAAACACCCCGACAGGCGGGACTCTTATTGCGGAACTTGTTGAAGTTAAAGACGATACCGTGGTTCTTGACGCAAACCATCCGCTTGCGGGCAAAG
>JAMOUY010000412.1 GCA_027067895.1 Acidobacteriota bacterium | reverse complement strand
TTGATTTTTGAGGCATATATCACAAATTTTACAATTTTTTATTGAAAACTTCTTTTGTAAATATTAAACTATTTACAAGGCAAAACCATAAAAGAAAGACGAGGTAATTATGCGAAAAAAGGTGCTTTTTTTAGGAATTTTTTACATTATTCTTGGATTGTTTCTTGTATCTGCCGGTCTTTTTGTTTTTAAAAAAACGGGAAACCCCGAAATTAAAATTAAAACAAAAGCAGCGGTAATGCCTGTTGCGTACAAGGTTTATGGTAACCCGGAAGTTGAAAATGGCAAGTATTATCTTGTCAAACTATCTATTTTAAACAAGGGAAAAGGGGAATTAAAAGATTTCTCAATATCCTACCGAATACCGGGATACGTTGAATGGACTACCCCTGAAATTTACCATGAAATTCTTCCCGGGCAAACGGTTATAGACCTGTTTTATCCGCACTTTTCAAACAAAATACTTGATGTTTTAAACGAAACAACAGCGCAGGTTGAAATCAAAATCTCATACAACAACGGCAAGGAAACAAAAAACGAAATTAAAAGATGCAACTTTCAAATCAGGGGAAGGAACGAACTTTTATATACCGACATGCCGGAAGAGGAAATTTCGGACATGAGAGATTTGTTCACCAACATCAACCTTGTTTGTTGTTTTGTTACACCGGAAGACCCTATTATCAAATACTTTACCCAGAGACTTCAAAAAGACGTTTTAAAGGGGACGGTTGCGGGCGTTAGCAACAGTCAAGACGAAATTCTCAGATTTATGAAAGCGCTTTACGACTTTGAAATAAAAACAGGCCTTGTTTACGGCGGAACCTTAGGGCTTCCCGAAAAAGTAGGCGACCATTACACAATGGTTCAGCATATAAGACTGCCGAGAGAGGTAATAACAGGCGGCGCGGGACTCTGCGTTGAACTTGCCACTCTATTTTGCAGTGTTGCTCAATCCGCCGGATTAAACTGCGGAATTTTCGTAACATCCAAGCACGCATTCCCTGCCATAATAGCGGGGGGAAACATTATTCCAATTGAAGCAACCGGAATAGGCGGCGAAGGAATAGGCGGAAGAATGGATTTTAAAAAGGCTGTGGAAACGGGAATGAAAGAGGCTCAGATTTTCTTTGCAGGGGGAAACGGAAGCATTGGCACTCCGATAGCCTTTTTAAATGTCGGGAAACTGCAAGGCGAGGGAATAAGACCGCCCGACCTAAAAGACAATCCAAATTTAAGAAAAAAAATTGACGAATTATTTTCAAAAAAACAGCAGACACCGAGAAGAACCCAGCCAAATTACGCATCAGCGGGAACAAACAGGCAATACAACCAACAAAGGCAGTATAATCAACAGAGACAAACCCCCGCAACAAATTACAGAACATACACCGACCCGTCAGGCTTTTTCGCTTTTTCCTATCCAGCCCAGTGGAAACTTGCATACTCTCCCAATCCATACCTTCCAACTCTCAAAGTTATGGCGGGAAGCCCGGCTATGAACAAAGATGTTGAGGTTTATGTTTTTCCCGGGACATACGATATAAACGCATGTTTCACAAACATTTGCAATACCTTAATATCCATGGGAAGCCGAATACAATACCAACCTGCCGGAACGGTTAACATTAACGGCGTTACTTATCAAAGATTTGCGGGAATGTCCTCTGCAAATTATCAAACCGTTTACTGGACTGCATACTTTACCAAAACATCTGCCGGAGTTATCGGTTTTGTTCTCGGAGCAAACACAAACAATCTAAGCACACCGGATTTAATAACCATAAAAAACAGTTTTAGGGTGAGAAAATGATGAAAAAAACTTTTATCTGTATGCTGATATTTATTTCTTTAACCGCTTTTGGGGAAAAAGTTGTATTAAACCTTGATTACAAAGTCAACGAAAAAGGCGACGCAACAATTGTTTACACGCAAAAAGCAACCGCCATGCAGTGGAAAAACCTTATGCAGGTTTACGGAAACAACCCTGCTTTGCTGAAAAAAGAAATAATATCTTCTCTTCCCACATACGATTTATACGATTTTTCATTCAAGAAAAACGAAATGGAAAGGGAATTTATCTTTACTTTCAAAGCCAAGGGTGTTGCAAGGTATAAAGGAAACGGAATATGGGAATTTGAATACGATAAAAAATCCACCCCGAAAAAGATTTCCGAAACCAAATGGTTTTTTACAAATTCTCAAAATGAAAACAATGTAATTTACGAATACAACACATCGTTAACTCTTCCGAAAAATGCAAAAGATACCCAACTGACTCAAAACGAATTCGGGAAAAGCGTATTGAGATACACACTAAAACCTAAAAAAGAATTTTCATGGTGGACAATAGCGGGAATTCTGCTTATAATCGCAGGTTTTATAACAATAATAGTGGCGTTTACGGCAATTAAAGAATAATAACAAAAACCATTAAAGGCTTTAAAAACTCAAATAAATAAAAAAGAGGGGAAAATTGTATCATTTTAAAAAAACAAAATTTTTTGCAAATTTCTTTTGATATGAATTAAAAACAATTGAAAATTAAGCCTGATTTTCCGAATTGCTCAAATCAACTTCCGAATCAGGTTCTTTCCAAATATAGAGAAACCAATAAACCGGGAAAGAAATAAAATTTCCGAAAAACAAAACAACCGCCCAAAGCGCTTTTAAATTATCCGGAACTCTGTCATTTTTAAAAAGATGGACAATATAGTAAATCAACAAACCGAAAATCAAAAGAATAGTTGTGAGATGAAGAGAAAATAGAACGAAAAACAACGGAAAAATAGTTTTGTCGGACAAAGTCCCCGTAAAACCGCCGATAAAAACGGTTAGGAAAAACAAAAAAAACAAGAGAAAATACATCAAAGGCCAAAAACTTAAAAATCCAAGAAAAACTTTCATAGGTTTTGTCATTTTTCAACCTCTATTTTGTTTTTGTAAAAATCAATCGCCCTTAATTCAGACCAATAAAAGCCGTCGTCCCTCTTCAAAACAAAGCCCACGTGTCCGCCGTATTTGGGAAACTCAACCGTAAGGTTGGGGTTTTTGACCTTTGGATAACAATTTTTGCCTAAAAACGGGTCGTCTTTGGCGTTAACAAGCAGGGAAGGGACTTTTATGTTTTCAAGGTATTGGCCGCAACTGCACGTCTCCCAATAATGATAGGCGTCCTTAAAACCGTGAAGGGGCGCCGTGTATCTGTCGTCAAAGTCTTTGAAATCCTTTATCTCTTCATAGCCTTCAAGGGAAATCAAACCAGGGAAAAGTTTCTCCTTTGCTTCAATCTTTTCCCTTAGCATTTTCAAAAACCTTTTCATAAAGATTTTGTTTACGGGTTTTGCAAGCGTTTCCGATGTGTCCCTTATGTCAACCGGGACGGAAAAAGCAATAACGCCTTTGATTTGAGGCAAAACATCCTTCCCCTTTTTACCGGCGTAATACAAACTTAAATTTCCCCCCATGCTGAAACCTACAAGGGTTATTTTTTCAAATCCTTGGGAAACGGCATGCTTAATTACCGTTTCAAAATCGTCTATCTTGCAACTGTGATACATTTGGGGCTTTTTGTTTGTTTCTCCTCCGCAGCCTCTGAAATTCCACGCAAGGGCGTTAACCCCTATTGAATTAAAGGCCTTCACCATCCCCTTAACATACGCCCTTTCCGAATTTCCTTCAAGCCCGTGTGAAACAATGACAAGAGATTTTGAGTTTTCAAACGGCGCACTCCAGTCAAGTATTAAAAAATCCCCGTCATCCGTGTCAATCTTTTCCCTTTTGTAATTTACTCCCCCAACCTTGCGAAAGTATGTGGGATAAATTGTATTCCAATACCCGCTTCTAAACAAAAACGGAGGTTTGTATTCCATAAAAACTCCTTTTATTTTTCCTATATTTGATTTTACTTCTTTTTTTCAAAAAAGTTATTCAAAAATAAAAGGTAAATTGATTTTTCCTAAAAAAGTTTTGTTATAATTTAACTAATCAAAAAAAGTGGGAGGGAAATATGGATTTTGAAACTATTTTGCTTGAAAAAAAGGAAGGCGTTTTCGTTTTGACAATAAACAGGCCGAAGGTACTAAACGCGTTAAACAAAACGGTTTTAACCGAACTTGACAGAGCGCTTGATTATATAAAAAAAGAAGAAGCAATCGGGCTTGTAATTACAGGTGCCGGAGAAAAATCATTTGTGGCAGGAGCGGACATTTCCGAATTTAAAGGCAAAACCCCCGAAGAGGCAAGAAAACAGAGTGAATGGGGACAGTCTATTTTCAAAAAAATAGAGGATTTGCCGTTTCCGTCAATCGCCGCAATAAACGGCTTTGCTCTTGGCGGCGGGCTTGAACTTGCAATGTCCTGCACATTCAGGTATGCGTCCCCAAACGCAAAAGTCGGACAGCCGGAAGTAAAACTCGGACTTATTCCGGGATACGCAGGCACCCAGAGGCTTACAAGACTGATAGGCCACTCAAAGGCAATGGAAATATGCATGACGGGAAGAATGGTCAAGGCCGACGAAGCGATGAAAATA
>JAMOUY010000411.1 GCA_027067895.1 Acidobacteriota bacterium | reverse complement strand
CTGCCGAAAAACATTCCGTAATTTGGCTGGTTGAAGAGAATAAGTTTGTTTTCAAAAGTCCAGCCCTTTGTAAAGTCTGAAAAGGAAAAGATAAAGTTAAGCATCTCTTTCTTAAACGACGGCTCTTTTTTCCACTGCTCTTTTGCCCTATCAATTACGGTAATTCCGGGGAAGTATTCTTCTCCCAGTTGCATAATCAATTCGGGTTTGTTTTTTGTTGCGTCAAATCGGTAAATATAGAAGCATTTGTTTTCTTTGTGTTTGAAGAGTGCGTAAAATCCTTTTTCATAGGGGATTAAAATGCTTTCTTTACCCTTTGCGAAGGGAATTAATGTTTTAAAATATTTTCCTTTAAATGATGTTTTGAACGATATTCCGTTGATTTCGGTAAAATTCGGATTTTTCATTAAAAAATTGTAATTGTAGGGAATGCAAAGTGTGTTGGACGGTGTTTTTTGGAAAAAAAGTATAAAGTATTCCTGTTTTTCAATTTGAGTGTTAGTTTCGGGTTTTACATACCAGATTTTGTCTTTGTATTTTGTTTGGGGAAATACGGAAAGGGAAAACAAAATCAAAAGTGTTAAAAAGACTCTCATTTTGAGCCTCCTTTTTTTGTTTTCTCATTTTTTTATACTTGAAAATTTGTTTATCTGTCCTCTTTTTCGTCAAGCATTTTTGAGATTTTTTCCCTGACAAAGTCCCTTAACTCTTCGGCAGTCATTGAGTTTATTGTTTCTGTATCTATCGGTTTTCCTATTTTTAAAACAACCGTGCCGGGATTTATAATCCATGAGCCTCTTTTTTTAATTTTGTAAAGCCCGCATAATGCAAGGGGGACTAATTTTGCTCCGCTTTTTTTCGCCATTTTAAAGGGAAGTTTTTTAAATTCTTTTAATTCTCCGTCTGGGGTTCGGTGTCCTTCCGGAAGAATGATTAGCGATTTTCCGCTTTTTAGCCTTTCAATTCCTTTGTTAATTGCTGTGATTGCAAGGCGGGGGTTTTCTCTGTTTATCGGGATATTACCAGCCCTTTTTATTACAAGCCCCCATAAAGGCCAGTCAAACTGCTCCTCCGCTTCTATTCCTCTGACAGACCCGGGAAGGTATGCGCCCAAAATCGGAATATCAAAAATGTTTACGTGGTTTGCCATGTAAAGGTAGGTTTCGTTTGGGTCAAGGTTTTCAAGCCCTTCAACCTTTACCTTAATGCCCGAGCATTTGAGAATGAGTTTCAAAAGTCTTTTCAGCAGAGGGTTATAGGTTTCTTCTTTGAAAATGTAGGTGCAGACGAGAATTGTAATCATTGAGAGGAAAAAAACCGTCCCTCCGCAAAGCCAGAGGAAAAAAGAACGGATTTTTTTCATTGCCAGAATACCTCAATCGCTTTGTGCAGGCACTCTATTTTAAAGGGTGATGTGCCTAAAATTTCCCCGTCCGGGGTAAGCACCTTGTTTTCTTCCGTTATTACCGAGATGTTTCTGGCTTTAAAAGTTTCCACCTCGGGAATGTGAATGTGTTCCCCCGTAAAGATTTTTGGGAATGCTTTTATAAGTTTTGTTCTTGATGTTTTGTTTAAAATCGTTATGTCAAAATACCCGTCGTCAACTTCTGCATTTGGCGCCATTAAAAAGTTTGAGGTGTATCTGCTGTTTGAGATTTCAATAAATACGCAGTTTCTTTCAATTGTTTTTCCGTCAAATTCAATTTTTGCGGGAAAACTTTTTAAAGATATTAGTTTGGCAAAAATAGCCAAAGTGTAAGAGAAATTGCCGAATATTTTGAGTTTATGCGCAAGTTCGGCAACGTCGGACACAAATCCCAATCCCACAATGTTGAGAAAATGGTAGATTTTGTTTTCCGTTTCAAATTTTCCCACGTCAACCTTTTTCTTTTTTCCTTTTGCAATTATTTCAACGGCTTTTTCAAATTCTCCCGTTCTTAAATCCATATCCCTGACAAAAGCGTTTCCCGTTCCAATCGGGATAATTCCGAGAGGCGGCTTTTTTTTATTCGGGTTTAGGAAAAGCCCGTTTAATGTTTCAAACAGCGTGCCGTCTCCGCCTGCGGTAAGAATTGCGTCGTATTCGGAAATATCTGCGCTTTTGACAAGTTCCGTTCCGTGTCCTTTTTTTTCGGTCAATTTAATGTCAGGCGTTATTCCTTTGTCCCGCAGTAATTTTTCCACTTTCCCGAGAATTTTTTTTGCTCTTCCGTTTCCCGCCTGCGGATTAAATATTAACAATGCTTTCAAATTTTCCTCCAAATCAAGAAAAGTTTTTTGAAATTATATCAAAGATTTTTGTTTTTTCCATTTTCGCTATTGTGCGAATATTAGGGAAATAGGTTGACTATTTTTGTCTATTGGTTGAAAATTATAGTTGACTAAAAATTAAGGGAGAATTGTGAATGAAGAAATTTGTTTTTATAATGCTTTTAATAAGCCTTAACGCTTTTTCAATATCATACGAAAAAATAGGCGAATGGGGATTCGGAAGATACCAGCAGATTGCAATGAAAGGGGGTATTGTTTACGGAATTTCCGAAGAATCGGGGATTTCAGTAGTTGATTATTCCGATGTTGACAATCCTGTTAAATTGGGCGAATTTTCAAGAACGGATGAGTTTCACAATATTTTAATTGACGGAGAAACCGCTTTTGTTTCCGCAATGGGAAAGATTTACATAACGAATGTTGGGAATAATATCCCGGAAACAATTTCAATTTTAGAGTTAGACGCAGATTGTTACCGTATGACGAAAGTTGGTAATAAACTGTATGTTGCCGGAGGTTATGCGGGACTTTTGGTGGTTGATGTTTCCGACCTTGAACATCCCTCGGTTTTGGGAAGTTATTCGGACCCTGATGAAGAAATGCAGAATGTAGTTGACGTTGCGGTTAACACAAACGGCGATATTTATGTGGTGGATAGCAAAAACGGATTGTTTATACTTAAAACTTCCGATTTTAAAACCTATGAAGAAATAGGCAGAATGAAAGCCCAGATGGTAAGAATTAAGTTTATGAGTGAAACTAAAATTGCAATTTCTTATGGTCAAAACGGGGTTAAATTTTACAATTGCGAAAATCCCGACTCATTAAAGTATATTGGCGGATATACTCAGGTTAGCAATATTTCCGATTTTATTATTGACGGAAATGTTATGTTTTGTGCCGACAACTATGACGGAATTTTAATTCTTGATATTACAAGCGAAGGGTCTCCTTCATTGATAAAAACCGTTCCCACTTCAACGATTTGTTATTCAATGGTAAAAAAGGGAAATTATATTTTTACCGCAAATAGTACAGGCGGAATTTTATGTGTTGACATTTCTTCTCCCGACCAAGCCTATCAGTATTCATCTTTTGACGATTCAACCTATCCTGTGGATATGGGCATAAAGGACAATTATCTCTTTGTTGCGGATTTTTATAACGGCGTAAAATCTCTTTCCACAAGCGATATCACAAGATTGGATATGGTTGATTTAAAAAAAGGAAAGGATTTTCCTTCCGCATTAACCGTTAAAGACGATTATCTTTACTATGCCGACTCAACGATAGGTTTGGGTGTTTTTAAGATAAACTCTGACGGAAGTTTGGACGACATCAATTATCTTGAATTGGAAGGCAATTTTTTAAGCGTTGAATCTTTTGATAATTTTCTTTTCTGTGCCGGAGAATACGGCGGTCTGTATGTTTTTGATATAACCGATAGGGAAAATCCCGTATTGGAAGGCAGGTATTACGAATTCCAATCCGTTGTCAAGGTAAGAGTTGACAATAACGGGAATGTTATTCTTTCTTGCGGATTTAACGGTGTTAAGGTGTTGAAGGAAACAAACGGCGAAATTGTTGAAGTGAAAAGTTTGGATATTGACGGATACGTGCTTGACGCAATGGTGGTTGATAACAAAATGTTTGTTACCGATTTTTATGCCGGTTTGAGGGTGTTGGATTTGGACGAGGGTTTTAACATAATTTCTGAAAGTGATTTGCTTGAAGACAAATCTCCCGAATCTGTTTACTATGCAGAAGGCTATCTTTACGTTGCCTGCGGAATAAACGGTATTTATGTGTTTGATTTGTCCGGTGGTTTCCCCGTTCAGTCGTCTTTTATAGAGACGCATTCAAATGTAAAAAGACTTTTGGTAGACGAAGATATTATGTATGTGGCGGAAGGTTTAAGCGGAAAAATTGACGTTTACAAAATTGTTTACGAAGGCACAAAGGTTTACACCGCGCCTATAAACGGAAGCGGGAAGGTGGAAATTTTTAATTCCTGCGGAAAAGAATCGTTGGTGGATGTTGCCGTTTACAACAACCTTAAACCCGTTCAGTTTGAAAGAGTAAAAGTTTCTCCCGGAAAATCGGTTGTTTTGAATTTGCAAAAAGGCGATACCGTAAAATGTTTTTCAGATTCAAACGAAACAGAAATTGCTTACTCGCCCTATGCTTTTTTGAAAACTTCGGTGATTTTGCAGGGTTCTTCTTCGTCTTTTATGAAAGGCAGAATAAGTCCCTCTTCTTTTTATCAAATTCTTTCTTTGG
>JAMOUY010000410.1 GCA_027067895.1 Acidobacteriota bacterium | reverse complement strand
TAAAGAAATTTGTCTTTTTAATGTTTACCCTTTTTTCCCTTTTAATGCTTTTTAAAGCAAATTCAAGAGGCGCAATTCTTTTTTCTTTTTTTGTTCTTCTGATTTATAGTTGGTTTATTTTGAAAGAGAAAAAGATTTACTTTATTGTCCTTGCGGCTACAATAGCGTTAAGTATTCTTGTTGTTTTTGCAATTTCCCCTGATTCTTTCAGAAGGTTTTTTCTTCTTTTTGGCAGGCATAAAGGTTTGTCGGTTTCAATCAGGTTGCTTGTTTACAAAATTGCGTTGAAACTTATTTCAAAATACTGGTTTACGGGAATCGGCTTGGGCGGTTTTGCCAGATACCATTATTTGAAATATCCTCACAACGTTTTTCTTGAATTTTTCGTAGAGTGCGGATTATTGGGATTTATAAGCATTTTTATGTTTTTGGGTTATATCTCTTACAATGCCTTGTTTTTGATAAAGAAATTCAAACTTGAAGGTTTATACACACCCTTTATTTTAAGTTTTATTTTTCTTGAACTCTACTATATGACGTCTTTTTCAATGATTCAATTGAGATGGCTTTTCTTTTTTGCCGGTTTTGTTTTTATCTTTTACAAAAGGACAGTAGGCGGAATAGAAGAGGGCAAGAAGGAAATAGAGTTGAAAGTTTAATTCCGCGTCTTTGAATGTGCATTCTGTAATCCCTTCCATGTGATAGAGCAGAAAAATAAAGAAAATTGTCAGAATAAAACCGTCTTTTTTGTTTTTTTTCAGATAAAAAATCAAATCGTAAAATATTGCCCCGTGAAACAAAATAAATGCCAGAAGTCCTATTATGCCCGTTGTTGCAAGAATTTCAAAAATATTGTTGTGTGCGTGGTAAAGGGTTTCCTTCCCCTTTTTATTCCATTTTTCCACCTCTATTTTGAAATTGCCGAATCCTATTCCGAATACTGGACTTTTTTTAAAATATTCAATGCTTTTTTGCCAGTTTTCTTTTCTTACGTTGACGCTGTATTTTAGTTTGTTGCTGCTTAACCGCCAAAAGATTTTTTCTTTGTTTGGCAGAAGAATAAGCAGAAATACAAATACTAAAAACAAAAAAACTTCTTTTTTCCTGCCGGAAATTTTGAATGAATAATAAAAGCAAAACAATCCGGATAGTAAAATGGTTGCGAATAAAGGCATTTTTTCCCTTGAAAAGATAAGTCCGATAAAATTTATCACAGTTAGGAAGAAATACGGCCATTTTCTATTTTTCCCCGAGAAGAAGAGAAAAATTCCCGCAATAATTCCGAATGAGGTTGTTTCCGCATAAGTTAGGGGATGGGAAAAAAAGCCTTTTGAAAAAACGTAATATGTATGAATGTTAAAAGGCTTGTCTAAATTTGCCCCGAAAAACGCTTGAAGAATGGCCAAAACCGAAGATATTGCTGTTGAAAAAGTAAATATTTTTAAAAAAACTTCTTTTTTTTCTTTAAATTCGGTTAGCAAAAAAATAATTATCGGAAAAAGAAGTATGTAGAGATGTCTTTTGTACCATATTGCAAATTTGTAAAAATTATTTGCGTAAATGAGGGAAAAAAGCGGAAAAACAATGTAAAAAGCCAATAGTTTTTTGTGGGGGAAACACGAAAACAAAGCATTTTTTCTTTTAACCGCTTTGAAAGTAAAAATAATTGTTGCTAACGCATAGAGAATTTCGGTTAAACTTATTGAAATCGGCATAAAAAAGCATAAAGCCGATAAAAGAATTAAAGTTTTGTTTGAACAACATTCCAGTTTCGCCATAAAAACTATTTTAAAGGTTTGCTTTGTGATTTAAAATAAAAATGTATGTTTTTGAAGGAGATTTTATGAAAAAGTGTCTTGTGTTGTTAAGCGGCGGCCTTGATTCGGCAACATGTCTTGCCTATGCGGTTGATAAAGGATTTAAACCTTACGCTTTAAGTTTTGATTATTCGCAGAGGCATAAAATTGAGTTGGAAAAGGCCAAATTGCTTGCCCAAAAGTATAATGCCGTGCATTTTATTTTTCCGATTGATTTGACAATTATAGGTGGTTCGGCTTTAACGGATAAAAGCATTGACGTGCCTGACACTCCTTTTGAAAAAATCGGAGAGGGAATTCCCATAACCTATGTGCCTGCGAGAAATACGATTTTTCTCTCAATTGCCGCAGGTTTCTGCGAGGTAAACGACATTGAGGATATTTTTATCGGGGTAAATGCCCTTGATTACAGCGGTTATCCCGATTGCAGGCCGGAATTTATAAAATCCATTGAAAAAACCCTGACCTTGGGCACGGGGTACGGAGACAAGGGTAAGTCCTTTAATATCCATACACCTTTGATAAACCTGAAAAAATCTGAAATAATTAAGTTGGGTATAAGCCTTGGGCTTGATTATTCTCTTACAAGCAGTTGCTACAATCCCGACAGTGACGGAAACCCCTGCGGGAGATGCGATTCCTGCAAGTTGAGGCTGAAAGGGTTTAAAGAGGCGGGATTTAAAGACCCGTTAAAATATCCGAAAGGAATTGAAATATGAAAAAGATTTTGATTGCGTTGCCTGTTTTTCTTTTGCTTGTCGCTTGCGTTTCCAATCCTAATGTTGAATACAGACAGAAAAAAGGGACTAAGATTCAGTGGTATCATACCGATGTTTCAAAGGATATACCGGAAGACAAAGAGATTGTTGAGGTAATAAAACCTTACAAAGAACAATTGTCCGAAGAAATGAACAGGGTTATAGGCTATGCCGAGGTGGATTTGGTTAAGGGCAAGCCCGAGTCAACATTGGGGAACTTTGTGGCGGACGTTATACTTGAAACCGCAAAGCACTTTGACGAAGATGTTGACTGCGCCATAACAAACAACGGCGGTTTAAGGGCGCCCATTTACAAGGGCGATATAAAAATAAAGGATATTTTCAACCTTATGCCTTTTCAAAACAAAATTGTAATTCTTGAATTTAACGGCGGAGATTTTATAGAGTTGATTAGGGAGATTGTTGAAAACAGAGGAGAGCCTGTTGCAGGTATTACAATTACCGTGACCGATGGAATTATTGACGCCTATGTGGGAGGCAGAAAGGTTGAAGATTACAAAAAATACAAAGTTGCCACAATTGATTATCTTTACAGAGGGGGCGGCAGCATGCCTGCAATGTCAAAGGGCACTCTTGTTAAAGACACGGGAGTTTTGCTTAGGGAAGCGATAATTGAGTATGTTGGAAAGCACAAAAAAATAAATGAAAAGATAGACGGAAGGATAATTTTCAATGATTGACAGAAGGGATTTTTTAAAAGCCGTTTTTTTCTTAGGCACGGCGACCGCTTTTGCCGGCCCGGACTATTTGTTTGACAAAGATTCTGTTATTCATATTTTTCATACAAACGACGTTCATTCCCATATTGAGCCTTTCCCCTTAACGGATAAAAAATTTCCCGGAATGGGCGGATATGCCAAAAGGCAGACTTTGCTTAAAAAATTCAGAAAAAAATACGGAAATATACTTTTGTTTGACGCGGGAGATGTTTTTCAGGGTACCCCTTACTTCAATTATTACGAAGGAAAACTTGATTATGAGTTAATGAGCAAATTGGGGTACAATGCGGCAACGTTGGGAAACCACGATTTTGACAACGGAAGCGATAAACTCGGAGAAGCGATGAAGTATGCCAAATTCCCGATAGTCTGCTCAAACCTTGAAGTCTTTCATCCCGTTTTAAAGAAAAAAATAAAACCTTACGAAATTTATTACAGAAAGGGTAAAAAAATAGGGGTATTCGGGCTTATTGTGGATTTTAAAGGGCTTGTTACCGAAGACAACCACAAAGGCGTAAAATACCTTGACCCTGTTTCGGTTGCTGAAAAAACGGTTTATTTTTTGAGAAAAAAAGAAAGATGCGATTTGGTGATTTGCCTGTCCCATCTCGGTATAAACGCATATAAAACAGACATAGGAGACGTTGAGCTTGCCGAAACTGTTTCGGGAATAGACGTTATAATCGGCGGTCATTCCCATACTTTTTTAGACGGCGGTTTAAACGTTGTTTCAAAAGACGGATGGAATACGCTTATTACTCAGGTTGGTTTTGCCGGATTGTGGCTTGGCCATGTGGTTGTTGATTTTGGAAAAAACGGAAAAAAAACAATTTCTGCCGGGAGTTATAAAATAAAATGATAGTGCTTGGAATTGAAACGTCTTGCGACGATACTTCGGTGGCAGTTGTAAAAGACGGGAAAGAAGTGTTGTCAAACATTGTGTCTTCTCAAATAAAGGTTCATTCCCCTTATGGCGGAGTTGTTCCGGAACTTGCGTCAAGGGAGCATATAAAAAACATTCCTTTTGTTTTTCAAACCGCTTTAAAAGAGGCAAACATAACCGTAAAAGACATAGATTTGATTGGTGTTACGGTTGGCCCCGGATTGTTGGGGGCATTGCTTGTGGGTTTATCCTTTGCGAAAGGGCTTTCTTTTTCTTCCGGTATCCCGTTTGTGCCGTTAAACCATATTGAATGCCATATTCAAAGTGTTTTTATAGAGCACGGAGATAAAATTAAACTTCCCGC
>JAMOUY010000409.1 GCA_027067895.1 Acidobacteriota bacterium | reverse complement strand
TTTTTAATTCCCGAAGGCTCGGTTTTTAGAATAGATGCTTTTAAAAACAGTATGTTAAAAATAAACCAGTTGGGATTCTTTGATATAACCAAGCATGAGCCCAAAATTAAACTTGTTCCCGGAGAAAACAAGGTTAACGTAACCGTTCAAGGTGAAGAAAGCGGTGTTAACGAGTTGAATTTCGGTGGCGGGTACAGTGAATTTTCAGGTTTCTTTTTGCAGGCTTCCTATGCGACAAGAAATTTTCTCGGAAGGGGAGAGCAGTTAAGTGCTTCCGCAACAATGGGAAGAAGAATAACCTATTACAACATAATGTTTAGAGAGCCGTGGATTTTTGATTATCCCCATTCCTTTACCATTAATCTTTTTAACAGTGAAACGGATTATTTTAACTTTTCAAGAAAAGCAAGCGGATTTAGTTTAAGTTTCGGTTTTAGGCTTACAACATTTTTAACCTATTCTATCGGATACAAATACGAACTTGTTGATGTGCCCGGTTCTTCTTTGCAAAAGAATTCTATATTTAAACCTATATCCAACAGATTGACATCCGCAATTGTGCAGTCTTTAACCTATAACAAACTTAATCACCCATTTATGCCTACTCAGGGACAAAAATATTCTTTGAGTTTTGAGTATGCGGGATGGCAGTTAGGCGGGGACAATTTTAAATACACAATAGGGTTAAAAGCAACAAAATTGATGAGAGTGTATAAAAAGACATTTGTGGACGTAAATATTACGGCGTATATGCAAAAAGGATTAGAAGGCAATATAATTCCTTACTATGACAGATTTTTCATAGGTGGAACAAATACGGTGAGAGGCTATGATTACAGGAGAATTTCCCCCCTTGACCCTGATACCCACCAACTTATAGGCGGAACAAAAATGTTTGTTGCAAACTTTGAATACGTAATACCTGTTGAAAACAGATTTCAATTTGCAATTTTCTACGATATGGGAGGTGTTTGGACAGAGGATATGGGTTGGTTTTCAAATGATTACAAAATGAAGCGTTCATGGGGATTTGAGGCAAGGTTTAATCTTCCTGTTTTTCAGATGCCTATGAGGGTAATTTACGGATTTCCGCTTGACGAAATTCCGGGAGTTGAAAAGAACGGCAATATTGAGTTTACTATCGGGACTATATTTTAAGTTCTTCAAAATAAATTTAAAGGAGAGGAATTATGAAGAAAATTGGAGTGTTATGTGCGATTGTTATGGGTATTCTTTTTGCGGGAAACATTTTTGCTCAGACAAAAATTGCGGTTGTTAATCCGCAAAAAGTGATTTCCCAGTCTCAGAAGGGCAAAGCGTTTATTAAAGAACTTGAATCTTTTGCAAAACAAAAAGATGCGCAGATAAAGAAAAAAATCGCGGAATTCCAGCAGTTGCAGAAAGAATACAGGGCCAAAGCGCCTTCTCTTTCGGAAGACAAGGCAATGGAAATGCAGAAAAAGTTGTCCGATATGCAGATTGAAATTAAAAGAATGCAGGATGACGCTCAAAGAGAATTAAAACTCAAACAAACAAAAGGTTTTGAGAAGTTTAATAAGGTTTTACAGCCTATAATTGAACAGATAGCCAAAGAAAAAGGTATTGATTTGGTTATGCAGTTGGGACCGAACGGAATTGTCTACTTTTCACCGGCTATTGACATAACCCCGGAGGTAATTAAAAGGTTTGATGCTGCAAAATAAGTGTTTTAAACTTTCTTACCTTGCGGAAAAATTTAATCTCTCTTTAAAGGGAGAAGATATTGAAATTTGCGGAGTGGCGTCTGTTGAAGATGCCTCTCTGTCTTCTTTGTGTTATGTCAGGGATAAAAAATTTCTGGAAAAAGCGTTGAATTCAGATGCCGGGGCTTTGATTGTCCCGGAAAACCTTGATGTTGACTTTGACAAACCTGTTTTAATTGCAAAAGACCCGTATCTTGCCTTTATTCAAATTGAAAAACTTTTTGTTGAAGAGGCAAAAATCCACCTTGACCAATCAAAAACCTTTATCCATCAATCGACGGAAATAGGAGACGGAAGCGAAATAGGCCCATTCTGCTATATCGGCGCCAACTGCAAAATCGGAAAAAATGTAAAACTCTATCCGGGGGTAAAGGTTTTGGACAATGTTGAAATCGGGGATAACACCGTAATCTATCCCAATGTCAGCATATTTGAAAACTGCAAAATAGGCAAAAATTGCAGAATAGGCGCAAACACGACCATAGGAGGAGACGGGTTCGGTTTCCACTTTGCAAACGGAATTCACAACAAGGTGCCTCAAATAGGTATTGTCAGAATTGAGGACAACGTTGAAATTGGAAGCAACGTTGCCATAGACAGGGCGACATTCGGAGAAACAGTGATAGGCGAAGGCACCAAAATAGACAACCTTGTCCAGATTGGCCACAACGTGAAAATAGGAAAACACTGTATTCTCGTTGCCATGGTAGGAATTGCCGGAAGCACCGAAATAGGAGATTATGCGGTTATCGCAGGCAAAGCGGGCATAACCGGACACATTAAAATAGGTAAAGGTGCAACCATTGGCGGAGGCGCCGTTGTTTTCAAATCGGTGAAAGACGGAGACTTTGTCATAGGCTATCCTGCGCAAAACCACAAAGAATGGAAAAGAATACAGGCTTATTTAAGCAAACTTCCCGAAATCTACAAAAAAATAAAAAAAATAAAAGGGGAAGATTAGTTTTTGAGTAAGAGGAGGATGGAGAGATGTCATTAAGTTTTGAAGATATTAAAAAGATTTTGCCTCACAGATACCCGTTTCTTCTAATAGACAGGGTTGACGAGGTTGAGCCTGATAAAAGAATTAAGGCTATAAAAAACGTTACGGGAAACGAGCCTTTTTTTCAGGGACACTTTCCCCACAACGCGGTAATGCCCGGCGTTTTAATAATTGAGGCAATGGCGCAGGCAGGTGCGGTTTGTTTGCTTGTTGAAAGAGATGTTAAAGGAACGCTTGTTTTTGCCGGAATTGAAAAGGCAAAATTCAGAAAGCCTGTTGTGCCCGGAGACACTATCGTTTTTGAAGTTGAGGTTTTAAACCTTAGAAAAAGATTTTGCAAATTATCCGGCAAGGCTTTTGTTAACGACACCCTTGTTGCCGAAGCGACTTTTTCTTCGGCGCTTGCTGAAATGTAATCGGGAGGAAGTATGATTCACCCTACTGCTATTGTAGGAAAAAACGTTCAAATAGCCGAAAGCGCTGAAATAGGCCCATACTGCATTATTAACGACAACGTTAAAATCGGGGAAGGAACAAAACTTATTTCCCATGTTCAGATTGATTCAAACACGGAAATTGGAAAAGAAAACATAATCCATCCGTTTTGCGTTTTGGGTTTTCCCCCGCAGGATTTAAAGTATCACGGAGAGCCTACAAAAACAATTATCGGAGACAACAACGTCATAAGGGAATTCACAACAATTCACAGAGGCACAATTACGGGAAGAAGCGAAACCGTTGTAGGCTCAAACAACTTTTTTATGGCATACAGCCACATTGCCCACGACTGCGTGGTCGGGGACAACAACATTTTTGTTAACGGCGCAACCCTTGGCGGACACGTAACTGTCGGAAACGGAGTTTACATAGGCGCGTACTCAGGAGTTCACCAGTTTTGCAGAATAGGAGACCATGCGTTTATAGGCGGATATTCGGTTATCACTCAGGACGCGCTTCCCTTTGTGAAAACCGTGGGCAACAGGGCAAAAACATACGACATAAACGTAATCGGGCTTGAAAGAAAGGGATTTCCCAGAGAAACAATTGACGCCTTGAAAAAATCTTACAGAATATTAGTTAGAAGAGGATTAAAACTCAAAGAAGCCCTTGAAGAAATTAGAAAAGAGTTTCCACACATACCCGAGGCGCTATACTTTGCGGACTTTATTGAGCAAAGCCAGAGAGGTATTTGCAGATAAAAAATGCCTGAAAAATTCAAACCCCTGAAAATAGGGAACATTGAAATAACATTCCCCGCCGTGCTTGCACCCATGGCGGGGATTACCCATTCCCCGTTCAGAAACCTTGTTGCGTTTTACCAAAGCCCCGGGCTTTTCTTTTCCGAAATGCTTAGTTCAAAAAGCGTTTTGTATGAAGACTTTTCCCAATCAATCTATCTAAAATGCATTGACACCGAAAAAGAAAGGCCGATAGCATACCAGATATTTGCTTCCGACCCCGAATCCGCATACAACGCCGCCGTCAAACTTGAAAAAGAACAATACATAGACATAATAGACTTCAATCTATCCTGCCCCGCCCCCGAAATTGCGGGGAAAAGAAAGGCAGGCGCATTCCTTCTGTCAGACCTTAAACTTGCCTCCCAGATATTAAAGGCAATGAGAAAGGCTGTAAAAAAACCCTTAACCGTAAAGGTAAGAATCGGAAGCAAAGAAGACAAAGGCTTTCTTGCCGAATTGATTGCCATGGTTGAGGAAGCGAAAGTTGACGCAATAACCGTCCACCCGAGGCTTGTAAAACAGAAATTAAAAGGAAAATCAAAATGGGAATATATTGCGTTTGTAAAGGATATAGCCAGAATACCGGTTATAGGAAACGGGGACGTAAAAACAAAAGAAGACTTTGAAA
>JAMOUY010000408.1 GCA_027067895.1 Acidobacteriota bacterium | reverse complement strand
CCTCTTCCATGTATTTGAGCCTAATTCCGTCAATCATCTTTTCCAAATCAATTCCTTTGTCGGGAATACTGATGCTTTCCCTTATAATTTCCGATTTAACGACATTTTCAGGCAAATGGTGGGGCAGAATAACATTGCCGTCCATTATGGTGATTGCCCTTTCAACAATGTTTTCCAACTCTCTAACATTGCCGGGGAAAGAATAATTTTCAAGTATTTTCAAAACCTCGGGGGAAACGGTAGGCCTTTCAATACCCATTTTCATGGAAATTTTGTTTACAAAATGGTTTAAAAGAAGGGGAATATCGCTTTTTCTTTCCCTTAAAGGGGGAATGTGAATATGAAAAACGTTTATTCTGTAAAACAAATCCTCTCTAAACCTTCCCTCTTTCACCTCTTTCTCAATATCCCTGTTTGTTGCGCACACAAGCCTTACGTCTATTTCCTTGTCTTCCCTTCCCCCAAGCCTTCTTATTTTAAAATCCTGCAAAACCCTTAAAAGTTTTGCCTGCATCTGCATAGGCATTTCGCCTATTTCGTCAAGAAAAAGCGTTCCCTTGTCGGCAAGTTCAAAAAGTCCGGGCTTATCCCTGTCTGCGCCTGTAAAAGCCCCTTTTTCATAACCGAACAACTCGCTTTCCATAAGATTTTCAGGCAAAGCGGCGCAATTCAGCGAAAGAAACTTCCCTTCCCTTCTCGGGCTGCTCATATGAATAGCCTTTGCCACCAACTCTTTTCCCGCACCGCTTTCTCCCGTAATCAAAACGGTGGCATCGGTGGGGGCAACCTTTTTCACAAGGTTTAAAACCTTTTTTATTCCTTCGCTTTCACCTATAAGCCCTATCTCTTTAACGTCCTGAAAAACCTGACTTTTAAGAATAATGTTTTCGCGTTTGATATTTCTTATGTTTAGGTTTCTCTCAACAATTAGCCTCAATTCTTCAATGTTAAACGGCTTGATAAGATAGTCGCACGCCCCCATTTTCAAAGCCTCAATTGCCGTATCGGTTGTAGCAAAAGCGGTCATCACTATAAAATCGGAATCAACGCCTTCTTTTCTAAGCCATTTTAGAAACTCAATTCCGCTCATTCCCGGAAGTTTTATGTCGGAAATAATAATGTCGTAATGCTTTCTCAAAACATAGTCTTTCGCCTCTTCCGCGCTTGTGGCGGTATCTATCTCGCATTCAAGCACAGACAACGCTTTTTTGACAATAAAAAGAAGATTGTGTTCGTCTTCAACAACAAGAATTCTATTCATTTTCACCCTCAACCAAAAGATAAACCCTAAACACGCTTCCCGTTCCCTCTTCCGACTCAAACTCAATCTTTCCCCTCATATCCTCAACAAAAGCCTTTGAAAGCGCAAGTCCTATTCCTATCCCTTTTGCAAATCCCGAATAGTAAGGCTCAAAAATCTTGGATTTGTCTTCGTCTTTTATCCCTATTCCGCTGTCCCTCACTTCAAAAACCGCATACTCGCCCTTTCTATACAATTTTACCGAAATCTTTTTTTCCCTGCTGTTTTCCACCGCTTTTTTCGCATTCATCAAAATATTCTGCAACACCTTTTCAAGCCTTACTTCTTCAAAAAACACTCTGACATTTTTAAGATTATCCTCATATTCAAATTCAACATCGTTTCCAATTCTCTTTCTAAAACCGTTTACCACTTTTTCAACAACAGGCTTTATATCCTTGAATTCCGGGCTTTGGTAATCCTTTCTCGCAAACCTTAAAAAATCGTTTATTCCGCCGGAAAGCCTTTCAATCTCTCTTTCAATCACCTCAACAAGTTCCTTGTCAAAACTTTCCCCCTCTTTTAAAAGTTGCACCGCGCCCTTGACAGAAGCAAGGGAATTTCTAAACTCATGGGCAAAGGATGCCGAAAGTTCCCCCAACTCGGTCATCTTGTCTTTAAACTGAGCCCTTCTTTCCATCTCTTTTAACTCGGTAATATCCTGAAAAACGGCAAGTATTCCTGAAAATTTGCCCCCAGACATAAGTTTCACAATGCTTATGCCAAACATTCTTCCCTTAACTTCAACAACATACCTTTCAAGATAATCAAGTTTTTCAAGAAAATCCTCAACGGGAAAAATATCTTTAAAATTCATGCCGATAATTTTTTCCCCCGGTAAAATCTTTTCAAGATAAGAAAATCCCTGAGGATTGAGATAGTTTACTTTATAATTAGCGTCGGTTGTAATAATTCCGCTTGCTATTGTGTCAACAATCTTGTTTTTAAGCCTTGTAATTTCCTCAATCTCTCTTTCTTTTTTCTTTAACTCAACCCTTAAAATCTTAGCCCTTTTGTTAATTCTAATGATTATTAGGGCAATGGTGTAAATAGCAACAAAGTAAACGGCAACAGGGTAAGAAACCGAATAAAACCTTGACATGCCGAAATGTTTAACGTCTATAATGTAATAGAGATAGACAGTGGCCATAAAGCCTACAACCGAAATTGTAGCCAAAAAATACAACTCGTTTGATTCAAGGTAAAATCCTGCAAAAACAATCAAAACAAGGTAAAGTATATGAAAATTGCTGTTCAATCCGCCGGTGAAGTAAACCACAAAAGAAATAAAAACCGCATCCAAAATCAATATTAAAAGAATCTTTTTCCTTAAAAACTCAAACGAATAGTAAATAAGATTAAAAATGCCGTAAAGAAACAGAGACGAAAAAACAGGAATCAATTCATTCCTTGCAGATTCCCTAAACGCATTAAAGATAAACACTATAAGGAAAAAGACAAGAAAGGTAAAAAGCCTTGATGTGTAAAACGTTATAAGCCTTCTTTCCATCAACTTTTCATTCTCTCAAAAAAGAAATTTGTTGCCTCAACAAAACCGGCAACGCTTCCGCAGTCAAACCTTTTGCCTTCAAACCTGTAAGCCAAAACCTTGCCCTGCTTTGCAAGTTCAAGCAATGCGTCGGTTAACTGAATTTCCCCGTTTTTCCCCGGAGGCAATGTTTCAAGAATGTCAAAAATCTCAGGGATTAAAATGTATCTTCCAATAACGGCAAGATTTGAGGGCGCTTCCTCAACGGAAGGCTTTTCAACCATAAAATCAACCCTGTAAAGATTGTCATCAACCTTTTCTCCCTTTATCACACCGTATTTTGAAACCTCTTCCCTCTCAACTTCCTGTACAGCCACAACACACACGCCGTATTTTTCGTAAATCTCAACCATCTGCTTTAAAATTCCCTTTTCCTCGTTGTGGCACAAATCGTCCGCAAGAATTACCGCAAACGGCTCGTTTCCAATCAAAGGCTTTCCCGTTAAAACAGCGTGCCCCAATCCCTTCATCTCAATCTGCCTTGTATAGGTAAAAACACACCTGTTGATTACATTCCTTATATCGGTTAAAAGAGACTCTTTGTCCGTCCCCTTAATCTGGCTTTCAAGTTCGTATGAAATGTCAAAATGGTCTTCAATAGCCCTCTTTCCCCTGCCGGTAACGATTGCCATGTTTGTAATTCCCGCTTCCAATGCCTCTTCAACCCCGTATTGAATAAGAGGCTTGTTAAGAATGGGAAGCATCTCTTTCGGCATAGCCTTTGTTGCGGGAAGAAACCTTGTCCCGTATCCCGCAGCGGGAAAAAGGCATTTATTTATCTTCTTTCCTTCCTTCATAAAAATCTTTTTAAGTTTTTCGGTAATAGCCATAAATCCCCCTTTGCTAAACTATTTTAATTGTATATGTTTTCTGCCTGCAATTTCAAGTTTATAATAAAACACAATGTTGCCAAAAAAGATATAAGGCATTAAATTTTGAATAAGGGGAAAAAATGAAAGAAGCAAAACACTATACAAAACTTGAAGACAAAAGGGTAAAATGCAAACTTTGTCCGCACAACTGCATTTTAAAAAACGGACAAACCGGAATCTGCAAAGTAAGGGAAAACAGAGACGGCACGCTCTACACCCTCACATACCAAAACATAATAGCAATGCACATAGACCCAATTGAGAAAAAGCCTCTATACCACTTCTATCCCGGCGAAAAAACACTTTCAATAGCGACACCGGGTTGCAATTTTAAGTGTTTAAACTGCCAGAATCACACCATCTCGCAAATAGACAAATCCATATTTGAGTTTACGAGAAAAATAAACCCGGAAGAAATTGTAAAATTAGCAAAAAACGAACACATAAACCACATCACGTTCACCTATACCGAACCGACCATATTCTTTGAATACATGCTTGACATTGCAAAACTTGCAAAACAAAACGGAATAAAATGCTCAATCGTCTCAAACGGATTTATAAACCCAAAGCCTCTTGAAGAACTAATTCCCTTTATTGAAGGGGCAAACATAGACTTTAAATTCAAAGACGACACTTTATACAGAAAAATCGCGGGGGGATTTGTAAAACCCGTTTTGGAAACAATAAAGGCGCTTTACGAAAGCGGGGTAATAACAGAGGCGACAACTCTAATAATTCCCGATTTAAACGACGACGAAATATACTTTATGGAAATGGCTGAAAAACTCTTTAAAATATCGGAAGAAATTCCATGGCATTTAAGCGCATTCTATCCCACATACAAAATGACCGATTACCCAAGCACAAACCCGAATACTTTGATAAATTTGAGAAAACTCGCAAAACAGGCGGGATTTAAGTATGTTTACACCGGAAAC
>JAMOUY010000407.1 GCA_027067895.1 Acidobacteriota bacterium | reverse complement strand
CTTCTCTTTTTTCTTCTCGGTTTTGGCTTCCTTTTTAGGCTTTTCCTTTTTTTCTGATTTTTTATCCTTGGCTTTCGCTTTTTTAGGTGTCTTTTCACTTTTTGACTTTTTTTCGGAAGTTTGTGTGAAGTTGTCAATTACAGCCTGAATTTTGTCCTCAGGCACCGAACTCATGTGAGACTTAACCTCAACGCCGATACTGTTTAAAAAATCTTTAATCTCTTTGTTGGAAACATTTATCTCTTTCGCTAATTCATGCACTCTTTTTTTAGCCATTAGTTGCCCTCCCCGAGTAGTGCCTTTTTAGCCTGCTCTATCAATTGTTCGGCGGATTTTTTACCTATTCCGTCAACGGAAGACAATTCTTCAACGCTTGCTTCCGCAATGTCTTTGAGTTTGGTGAAACCCGCTTCTTCAAGTTTTTCAAGTTTCTTTTCTCCCACGCCTTTTAATTCCTTTAAATCCTTTTCCTCATTCTCTTCAATATCCAAATCGCCTCCGCCCATCTGTTTCTTAATCTCTTCTTTCTTGTCCGCTTCTCTCTTAACGTCTATGGTCCATCCCACAAGTTTACTCGCAAGCCTTACATTCTGTCCGTGAGTTCCTATGGCAAGGGAATATTGGTCGTCAGAAACTATAACTTCAAGTCTTTTTGCCTCTTTGTCCGCAATGGAAACTCTTAAAAGTTTTGCAGGAGACAAAGCGTTTTCCGCAAATCTTTCTATATCGTCTTCGTATTTGATAATGTCAACTTTTTCGCCTTTCAATTCTCTTAAAATCGCCTTAATTCTTGAACCGCCAACACCTACGCATGCGCCTATGGGGTCAATGTCAGACTCTGTTGAGTAAACGGCAACCTTTGACCTTTCTCCCGGCTCTCTCACAATGTTTTTTATAATTACCGTTCCTTCGTAAACTTCGGGGACTTCCATTTCAAAAAGTTTAATCAAAAGTCTCGGGTCTGTCCTTGAAAGTTGAACCTGCAAATCTCCGGTTTTGGAAACATCAACAATTACCGCTCTCACCCTGTCCCCGACAGAAAATCTTTCTCCCGGAATTAACTGGTCTCTCCTGATTACACCTTCGGTTTTTCCCAAATCAACAACAACGTTTCCCCTTTCAAACCTTCTTACAGGAACGTTTACAACCTCGCCAATTCTTTCTTTAAACTCGTTGTAAATGTGAAATCTTTCAAAATCCTTGATTTTGGACATTATAACCTGTTTTGCGGCGTTTGCCGCAATTCTTCCCATAGCGTCTTTGTCTTTTTCAATTCTTATGGTTTCCCCGATTTCGGCGTCTTCTTTTATTTTTTTAGCATCTTCAAGGGAAATTTGGGTCTTGGGGTCTTCAACCTTATCAACCACTTCCTTTAAGGCAAAAATTCTTATTTCACCGGTTTCTTCGTTAATTTCAACATCAAATTCCCCGTCGTTTTTAAAATACTTTTTTGCGGCGGAAATCATCGCCTCTTTCAACATTTCAATAATCAACTCATAATCAATGTTTTTGTCGTGCGCAAGTTGGTGCATTGCGCTGATAAAATCCTTCGGTGAAGGCTGTGTGCTGCTTCTTCTCGGCATAGTTTTACCTCTCTTTATTTTTATTTAGAATTTAATTTCTCTTTTCAGGTTTGCCTTTTTTATCTGTGGAAGGGGAATTTTGAATTCTCCGTCCTCTGTTTCAACAATAACGTTGTCTTTTTCGTCAACGCCTTTTAAAATCCCGTCTATCTTTTTCCTTCCCCCGATATCTCCTTTAAACTGAATTTTGATTTTTTCTCCGGAAAATTTTTCAAAATCCCTCTTTTTCCCGACAATTCTGTCTATACCCGGGGAAGAAACTTCAAGAGTATAAGAATGAGGAATAAAATCCTCTATATCAAGTTCATAACTTATCTGATTGCTTATCTTCTGGCAGTCCTTGATATTTACACCGCCGTCTTTGTCTATGTAAATTCGCAGAATCCATCTTTTGCCTTCCGGGATAAATTCCACAAACACCAATTCCATCCCTTCGTTTTCCACAATATTTTCCGCCAATTTTTCAACTTTCTTCAACATATCCATAATCTTTACCTGCTTAAAAAATTAAAAAAGTGAGGAAACCTCACCCCTTTATAGAAAAATGCCGTCGTTTAAAAGTTTGCCACAAATAGCCTTTTTGTCAAGTGCAAAATTTGGAATTTGGACTCACCTGATTTTCAAGGAAAGAAGACCGATTAAAGCGAGAATTACCGAGATTAGCCAAAGCCTTACCACGGCTTTCGGCTCGGCAATACCTTTGTGGGTTAAAGTATGGTGGTAGGGCGCTCTGTAAACCAAACGCCTGCCAATTCTGTTTCCTATTTTTTCCTGCAACAATGACGTAAAAATTTCAAAAACAAACAATCCGCCGACTATTAAAAAGAGAAACTCCTGCTTTAAGAAAAAGGCAACCATTGCGATAACGCTTCCTATTGCCAGCGAACCTGTGTCTCCCATAAAAACCTCGGCGGGATAGGTGTTAAACCATAAAAATCCGACTATTCCCCCGATTAAGATTGAGCAGAAAACCACAATTTCCTCAACTCCGGGGATATAAGGGAAAAGCAAATACTGAGACAAAACGCTGTTTCCCATAACATAGGCAAAAATAGTGTAAACCCCGATTGTCAAAACGCTTGTGCCTCCAAGCAATCCGTCCATTCCGTCCACAATGTTTACCGCATTGATTATGGCAAACATTGTAAAAACCATAAAAACAGCGAACACAATGTCAGGTAAAACCATTACAGGGTTTTTGTAAAAGGGAAGATAGATAAGCGTCTTTAACCCGTCCGGCAATGGATTTAAAGAAGACAAGTAAAAGACGGTGAAAGGAATTATAAACGCAAAAAGCATTAAAGTTTTTCCCATCTGAGAAAGGCCGGAAAGGGATGATTTAAACCTGACTTTTAAAAAATCGTCAATAAATCCCACAAATCCTGTGTAAACAAAGCCTGCAAGAAGGACAAGCACAAAGGTGTTTTTGAAGTCTCCCCAAAAAAATAGGGAAACCAAAACCGACAGAATTATGAGCAAGCCTCCCGCAGTAGGCGTTCCCTTTTTGGAATGCGAAGACACAATAACTTCCCCTGACGTGTCTTTCAGCCCTTTTTTATAAAGAAAAACAATAAAATCCGAACCGTAAACAAGACAGAAAAACAGCGAGAACACCATTCCCATCAATGCCCTGAAAGTAATGTAGTTTATAAGCCTGAAAAAACCGTAGTCAATGCCGTTTGCCTGAAAAAATTCAATTATTAATTTAATCATTTTTCCCCTCTAATATTTTCAGGGTCTTAAAATACTTCTGCCTGACGCTGAAAACAGGCTTAAACTCCGAGGTTGTAATAAGCATTTTTTTGAGAAAAACTGTAATCTTCTCAATATCCTCAAAACTTGAATAATCCATTGCAAGCCTTACCGCATCAAGCAAAGCCTCCCTAATTCTAATATTTTTGTGGGTTAAAAACTTTTTATTCGCCTCAATAAACTCATCCTCGTCAAGAATAAGTGCGGAAGCCTTTATGCTTTCGCACACAACCTCAAAACTCACAAAGGATTTTTTCAAGTTTGACAATATGGTTTCCTTTATCTCATCGCTGTCCGACAACTCTTTGTGAAAACTGATAAAAAGGGACACCGCCTCTCTTTTGACTTCAAAATAGGAATCTTTTAATCCAGACTTAACCGCATCTTTGAAAAAAGGATAAAATTTCGGGGATTTTTTAAACGCGATTAAAGTGTTTCTTTTCAAAAATCCCTTAAAAGAGGCAAAATTCTCCCACAGATAGGGATACTTTTCTTCAAGTTTCAAAGCCCCAATCAACTTTATTCCCTTGTTTACCACAAGAAAATTGTCTGAATTCAAATACTCCTCAACCTTTATTCTGTAAAACCTTGCATAAAGGTTTTTATCCCTCTCGCTTTCGGGGATTGAGTCAAGGTAATTTACAAGGTTGTCAAAGTATCTTTGAAACCTGACAAATTGAGGCTCAAAAACCCCGGAAAGGTAATTTATGTCTTCCTCGTTTCCAGACAAAAGTTTTTCAATTGTGTGGACAATAACCTCTTCGCTCTTTCTGTAAAACAGAGAAGATGCCTTTTCCGAAACAGACTGCGCCTTTTCCGGATTTAAGAGAATGTCTTTCAACAAAGACAGAAATTCATTGGACGGAATAAAGTCCTTGCCGTCTTTTCTTCTTTCAAACAAAACCTCGCACCCGCCCTTTTCCGCAATTCCTATTGCGTTTAATTCCTGATGGTCTCCGGGAAGCCCCCTTTTGGGAATTAAAATAGACGGCTTGCCCAAAGCAAGAATCTCGGAAATAGCGCCTGCGCCCGCCCTTGAAACAATTAAATCAGACGCCTTTTGATAGTCAAAAATGTTTTTGATAAACCGCATCCCAATGTAAAACAGGTTGCCGTTGTCATATAGTTTAACCTGGCTGTCGCTTACTTCTATCTTAAAGCCTGATTTTTCAAGCCTTGAAACAGTATCATCAAACGCATTGTATTCTTTTGAACTATTTAATCCGATAGAATGAACAAAAACCGTATTTTCCAGTTTCGCCAAATCCTTAACGCTTTTGCAGACAAGCCTGTTGATTGTCCTTGCGCCAAGCGACCCTCCTGTAATTAAAACAAGTTTTTT
>JAMOUY010000406.1 GCA_027067895.1 Acidobacteriota bacterium | reverse complement strand
AGCGGAATTATCAGTCCCGATAGAATTATGAAGTTTGTTGCGGATTACTATAAAGTGCCTGTTGCCAAACTGAAAGAAAAAAACAATTCAAGGGCAGTTGTTTTGCCGAGGCAGATTGCCATGTATTTATGCAAGCAGTTGACAAACCTGTCTTATCCGGAAATTGGCAAGGCATTCGGCAACAAACACCATACAACCGTGATGTATGCATGCTCTCAGGTTGAGTCTAAAATGGCTTCCGACCCTCGCTTTAAAAGGCTTGTTGAGAGTTTTATTCAGTCTTTTAAATAGATTCCCCCGCTTTTAAAAAATCAAAATTTATGTTAAAGTTTCTTTAAAGATAGTTGGGAGGCTGATTATGGCAAAAAAGAATTTTGTGCTTGATACGAATGTTCTTCTTCACGACCCGAAAGCGCTTGAAAAGTTTGAGGAAAATGATGTTTATCTTCCCATTGTTGTGATAGAAGAGATTGACAAGTTTAAGAAAAATATGAATGAACTTGGAAGAAACGCAAGGTATGTCGCAAGATATCTTGATGCTTTGAGGGATAAAGGAAGGCTTGATTCCGGGGTTAAATTAGGTGAGAATTTAGGCGTTTTGAGAATTGTTTTTTCAAGAAAACAGGTTGATTTGTGGCCTCAGATTGGCAATTCTGCCGATAATGCTATTTTGAATGTTGCTCTTGAACTTACCAAAGAAAAAGAAGCCGTAGGCGAGCAGGTGATTTTTGTTACCAAAGATGCAAATTTGAGGATTAAAGCGGATGCCGTAGGTGTGAAGGCCGAGGATTATAAAAACGATAGAATTGAGATTGACGACCTTTATTCAGGCGAGGTGGATTACTATTGTTCGGGAAAATTGATTTCGGAAATCTATGAGAAAGGCGTTATTCAAAGGCCTGAGGAACTTGAACTTTTGCCGAATCAGTTTGTTACTCTTATAAATTCGGAAAATCCCAAAAACACCGCTCTCGCAAGGTATTATAAGGCGGGGGAATTCGGAACCGATGTTTTAAAAAGGGTTGACGAAGTTGACAATGTTTGGGGAATTAAGCCGAGAAACAAAGAGCAGATTTTTGCCTTTGAACTGTTGCTTGACCCGTCAATTAACCTTGTTACCCTTGTCGGAAAAGCGGGAACGGGAAAAACGTTGCTTGCCATTGCATCGGGTTTGATGCAGGTTACGGACAAGGACACGTACAAAAGGCTTCTGATTTCAAGGCCTGTTATTCCCATGGGAAAAGATATTGGTTTTCTTCCCGGTGATATTGAAAGCAAAATGGGTCCGTGGATGAAACCTCTTTACGACAACCTTGATTTTATAATTTCAACAAACGAAGAGTATGCTGTCCCGTCGTATAAAGAACTTGAAAACCAAAATATTTTGCAGGTTGAGCCTTTAACCTATATCAGGGGCAGAAGTATCCCACAGCAGTTTATTATTATTGACGAGGCTCAAAATTTGACACCGTTAGAGGTTAAAACCATTATTACAAGGGCTGGCGAAGGGACAAAGATTGTGTTGACGGGAGACCCGTACCAGATTGACAATCCTTACGTTGACGCAAACACAAACGGGTTGTCTTACCTTGTTGAGCATTTCAAGGGAGAAACTATTTTCGGTCATATTACCCTGATAAAAGGCGAAAGGTCTTACCTTGCCGAAAGGGCTGCCGAACTTCTTTAAGGGGGAGTGGTGAATAAAGGATACGCCGTTGACTATATAAAGGCTTTCGGTATAGCGAACATTCTTACACTTACAAGAATGTTTTTAATTCCGGTTTTTGTAATTGCCTCTGTTTACGGCTATCATAAATTTGCCTTTTATACCTTCGTTGTTGCGGGAATAACGGATTTTCTTGACGGTTTTATTGCAAGGTACACCAAAAACATTACCGATGTCGGGAAAATTCTTGACCCTATGGCCGACAAGGTAATGCTAATCTCTATTTACGTTGTACTGTCCTTGAAATCAATAGGCAATTTAAACACAATTCCCGTCTGGCTTACTCTTTTGATAATCTTTCGCGACGTGTTTATAGCCATCGGTGGGGTTATTGTGTTTTTTACAAAAGACGTAAACGCGATTCTTCCCTCTGTTTACGGTAAACTTTCAACCGTTGTGCAAATTATTGGCGCATCAATTATTCTTTACTGCAACGCTTTCGGAATAAAGTTTGCCTATATTGACGAACTTGTTTATGTTGTGGGATTTTTTACAATGCTTTCGGGAATTATGTACCTTGTTAAGGGGGTAAAGAGCGTTATATGAAAAAGTGGCTTTTCTTTTCATTGGTTTTGACGGTAATACTCGTTTTGCTTTTTTCCCTGTCGGGGGTGCTTTCTTCTTTGATAATTGCTTTTATTATCGCATACGTATTTGACCCTCTTGTTGACTGGCTTGAAACAAAGAAATTGAGCAGGACAGGTGCAATAATAATTCTTTTTACCCTTTTGATAGGCGTGGTTATTCTTCTTTTTGTGCTTATTCTTCCCGTTTTTGAGAGGGAAATATCCGTTTTTTCCAAAAAAATCCCTATTTATGTTGAGTCTTTGAAAAAAAGCACTTTGCCCGTTGTTAAAGATTATGTGGAAAAACATCCCGAGCATTTGGAATATTTAAAACAAAAAATTCAGAATTTTGGATTTGAGATTTTAAAATCAATTGTCAACTTTTTCAAATCCTTTTTCTCAGGCGTTATAGGGCTGATTTTAAATATTTTGGATTTGCTCTTAATTCCGGTTATGGCGTTTTACCTTTTAAAGGACATAGATAAAATAACCGAAAAAGTCAGGCAGTCTTTTCCTGAAAAATACAGGGATAAGATAACCGATGTTTTTGCCGAAATAGACGATAAAATCAAAAATTTTTTAAAAGGGCAGTTTATTGTAAGCATAATTCTTGCCGCTATTTATTCTATCGGGTTATGGATATTTAATGTCCCTCTTGCCTTTGTTATAGGCATACTTGCCGGATTGGCAAATATTATTCCCTATCTGGGAATTGCTTTGGGGCTTGTGCCTGCAATGATTTTAAGTTATCTTGATTCCCATTCTATGGTCAACCTTTTGGGGGTTGTGGCAACCTTTGCCGTTGCGCAGGCTTTGGAAGGCACGGTGATTTCCCCGAGAGTTGTGGGGGAAAAAGTCGGGCTTCACCCTGTAATTGTTATTGTCGCCATTCTTTTAGGCGGACACTTTTTCGGTTTTGTGGGAATTTTGGTTGCAGTGCCTGTGGCAAGCATAGTGCTTGTTTTGTTTTCAAGGGCTTACAATTGGTATTTAAACAGCGATTATTTTAAAGGATAATGCTAAGAAATAAATCCTTCTTTTTGTTTTTGTTTCTTCTTCCGATTCCTCTGATTTTGTTTTTCCCTTTCTATGCAATTCCTGTTGTTTTTTTAATCTCGGCATACCTGTTTTTTTCTGACAGAAAAAGATTTTATGTTTTTCTTGCTTTGGGAATTTTGCTTTTTTTCGTTTCTTTGCTTCGTTTCAATTTGCAGAAACAAAAAGAAAAATTTGAAGGAAAGGTTGTCAATTCCGAATATGCTTTGGTTTTGTCCCAAAAAAATTCTTCTTATCAGTCTGTTTTAAGGGTTTTAGTCCCTGTGCTTAAAACAGGAAGAGGGGAAAAAATAGTGTTTTTTAGTGTAATCAGTTTGAGAATCAACGGATTAAACAACGATTTGACAGGCTGTTTCATAAAGTTTAAGGGAATTTTTTCCAAAGAAAAGGTTTACCGAAATAAATTTTGCACAAACTATTACAAACTTTTGTCTTCCGGAAATTTGTATTTCGTAAAAATAAAAGACTCAATTTTTGTTGAAAAAAGAGGAAAATTCAACCTTTTAGACATTGACAAGACTCTTTTGAAAAGTTTTGACGATTACAGGGTAAAGCAGTTTTTGGACGCTTTGGTATTCGGCAGAAAAGATGCTTTAAATTATTCTTTTTCCGAAAAAGTAAAAAAGTTGGGGATTTATCATTTGTTTGTTTTGTCCGGTTTTCATTTCGGGATTTTTTACTTAATTTTCAAGTTTCTGCTTTTTCCCCTTCCTCTCAGAAAAAGGTATAAGGATTTTTTGATTCTTCTGATTCTCTCTTTAATTCTGTTTATAACTTCTTTTTCTTCCCCTTCCGTAAGGGTTTACCTTATGCTTGCGATTTATCTTTTGTTTTCAATAAACGGAATTAAAATCCCGCCTGTTGACGCCGTGGGGCTTGCAGGTGTTTTGATGCTTTTTTTCAATCCCTTTAACGCTTTAAATGTCGGATTTTTAATGAGTTTTATTTTAAGCGGCGGAATTGTTTTGTTTCTTGAAAACAAAGGCTTTTTAATGTCATATTTTTCCGTGCCCTTTCTTGCTTTTTGCCTTCTAATTCCTTTTTATCTGTTTTTCTTCAATTACATTCCCTTAATTTCTCCTTTGGTAAATCTTTTTCTTATTCCATTGATAGTTATCCTTTTTTGGTTGTTTTTTCTAAACGCTTTGACTTTCGGATTGCTTTCGGAAGCGGTTTCGTTTTTGTCGCTTTCTATCATCCGTTTAATAGATTTTATCCCTTCTTTTTCCTTGAAAATTTACCCGAATCTTTTTGTTGTGTTTTTGGCTGTCGTCGTTTCTCTTTCATTCTTTTTTGCGAAAAGTAAAAAATATGTTTTTCTTGCCGTTTTTTTCGTTATTCTCATTGCCATTGCCTTCCCTTCTGCCGAAAAGCGAAAT
>JAMOUY010000405.1 GCA_027067895.1 Acidobacteriota bacterium | reverse complement strand
AACGCCTCAACCATAAACGACGGCGGCGCTGCCGTTGTTGTTGCTGACGAGGATTATGCGGTTAAAAACAATTTGCCGATTAGGGCAAGGATTGTTGACTATGCCGTTTCGGGATTGGAGCCTCAATGGGTAATGCTTACCCCTATCCCTGCAATAAAGATGCTTTGGGAAAAGACAGGGTGGAAAAACGAAGACGTTGATTTATACGAAATAAACGAGGCTTTTGCCGTGCAGCTTGTTGCCGTTATTGACGAATTGAAACTTGACCCTGAAAAAGTAAACGTAAACGGCGGGGCGATTGCTCTCGGCCACCCGATAGGCGCAACAGGTGCAAGAATGATGGCAACATTGCTTTACGCACTTGAAAAGAGAAATTTGAAAAGAGGAATAGCCGCATTGTGTTTGGGAGGCGGAAACGCGGTTGCAATGGCTATTGAGAGGGTATGAGGTTTATGAAAAAAAGAGCGATATTTTTTCTTGTTTTGCTGTTGTCAATTATTTTCGGCATAGCTGCGGTTGATTACAGCAAGAAGATTGCTTCCCTTGTTGATTTGGGAGATTTTCTAAAAACCCGCTCGGTAAACGAGTTTACTTACAAAAAGTTTGTTGAAGGCTCAATAGACGGAATGCTTGCAACCTTAGACCCTCATTCCACTTTTTTAAACGAAGAGGAATACAGAAGAATGAGGGAAGAGCAAAGGGGCAAGTTTTACGGGGTTGGAATGATAATTTCCCAAAGAAACGGCAAAATTACCGTAATTGCTCCCATAGCCAACACACCTGCGGCAAAAGCCGGTTTAAGGTCGGGAGATATTATTTACGCAATTGACGGCGAATCAACCGAGGGAATGACGGTAAACGACGCTGTTTCAAAACTTAGAGGCAAAAAGGGCACAAAGGTTGTAATTACAATCAAAAGGCCGGGATATAAAAAACTTCTTACCTTTACCATAATCAGAGCGGAAATTCCTGAAAGAACGGTTGAGTATGCTTTTATGATTGACAAAGATACAGGGTATATTTTGTTAAAAAGTTTTGGTGAAAAAACCGGAAAAGAGATTTACAAAGCGCTTAAAAAACTTAAAAAACAAGGAATGAAAAAACTTGTTCTTGATTTGAGGAATAACCCCGGCGGGCTTTTAGGTTCCGCTGTAATTGTATCGGATATGTTTCTTCCGGAAGGAGATTTGATTGTTTACATAAAGGGAAGGACGGAAGACGACAGAAACGATTTTTATGCAAGAAACAACTTCGGATTTGAAAATATGCCTTTGGTTGTTTTGATAAACAGGGGAAGCGCATCCGGGTCTGAAATTGTGGCAGGGGCAATTCAGGATAACGACAGGGGGCTTATTGTCGGTAAAACGTCATGGGGCAAGGGGCTTGTCCAGACAATTTTTGAGATTGAAAAGAAAAACGCCCTTGCTTTGACAACCGCAAAGTATTACACTCCTTCCGGCAGATGTATTCAGAGGGATTACAAAACTTCTTTCGGCGACTATTTCAATCCTCAAATTCAGACGGAAGAAGAAAAAAACAAAAATAAACCTAAGTTTAAAACAACAAAACTTAAAAGAACGGTTTACGGCGGCGGTGGAATTACTCCCGATTACATTGTAGATTCCGGTAAGTTAAGTGATTTTCTTGTGAAACTAAGATTTAGAGATTCGGCGTTTTTCAGGTTTGCCGTTTACTACACAAACAACCACAAGGACATTACAAAAAACTTTAAGGCAGATGCAAAGGTTATAGACGAATTCAAGCAGTTTTTAAAGAAAAACGATATTGAATTTACCGATAAGGACATAAATTCCGATATTGATTACATCAAGGTTTTGATTGAGCAGGAAGTTTTGAATATCAAATTCGGCCTTGAAGAGGGGACAAAGAGGTTTTTAAAGATTGACAAACAGTTTCAAAAAGCCCTTTCCCTGTTTGACGAGGCTGAAAAACTTTATAAAAAGGCGCAAAAGGTAAAATAACTCAATTTGTTCGGAGGGGATATGGATTTTGAATTAAATCAGGAGCAGAAAATACTGAAAAAAATGGTGAGGGATTTTGCTGAAAAAGAAATAAAGCCTCACGTAATGGAATGGGACGAAAAGCAGATTTTTCCCAAAGATTTGTTTCACAAAATGGGAGAATTGGGATTTTTAGGCGTTGTTATTCCCGAGGAATACGGCGGCGCAGGATACGGCTATGTTGAATACGCCATAATTGTTGAGGAACTTTCAAGAATTGACGGCTCAATAGGGTTGGGCGTTGCGGCGCACAACTCTCTTTGCACAAGCCATATTTACATGTTCGGAAACGAGGAGCAGAAACAAAAATTCCTTGTTCCCCTTGCAAAGGGGGAAGCAATAGGCGCATGGGGATTGACCGAGCCGGGAAGCGGTTCGGATGCAGGTGCTTTAAAGTCAACAGCAAAAAAGCAGGGAGACTATTACATTTTAAACGGCACAAAGCAGTTTATTACCCACGGCACATACGGAGACGTTTTTGTGGTAATGGCAAGGACTGACCCGGAAAAAGGAAAATACGGCATATCGGCTTTTATCCTTGATAAATCAATTGAAGGTTTCAGACCGGGAAAAAAGGAAAACAAATGCGGAATGAGAGCAAGCGACACATCCGAGTTGATTTTTGAAGACGCAAAGGTGCCTGCCGACAGGCTTCTCGGAAAAGAGGGAGAGGGATTTAAAAACGCACTTGCAATACTTGACGGCGGAAGAATTTCAATTGCTTCTTACTGCCTTGGAATGGCGCAGGGCGCATACGAGGTTGCGCTGAAATACTCAAAGGAAAGATATGCATTCGGCAGGCCTATTTCAGCCTTTCAGGCAATTCAGTTTAAACTTGCCGATATGGCGACAAAGATTGAGGCCGCAAGGCTTCTTGTCTATCAGGCTGCGTCTTTGAAAGATGCGGGACAGAATGTAAACAAAATTTCCGCAATGGCAAAACTCTACGCTTCCGAGGCCGCAGTATGGGTTGCAAACGAGGCTGTACAGATACTCGGCGGATACGGATACATAAAGGAATACCCTGCTGAAAAGTATTACAGAGACGCAAAATTGGGCACAATAGGCGAGGGAACTTCCGAAATACAGAGGCTTGTAATTGCAAGAAGTTTGTTGAGAGACTGATTTTTGAAACAACTTTATGGAAATAGAAAAAATAGTTGAAGGCGTTTTAAAAGGGGACACAAGAAGTATAGCAAAGGCTATAACCTTTGTAGAAAACAATCCTTCCGACGCAGACAGAGTTGTAAACGCTATTTTTGATAAAACGGGAAACGCCAAGGTTGTTGGAATAACCGGCCCCCCCGGCGCAGGCAAGTCAACTTTAACGGATAAAATAACGAAAAATCTTGCGGAAAGAGGTTTTAAAGTCGGGGTTATAGCCATTGACCCATCATCCCCGTTTTCAGGCGGCGCGGTTTTGGGGGACAGAATAAGAATGAATTCTTTGTCAACCATTAAAGGGGTTTACGTCCGTTCAATGGCAACAAGGGGAATGCTTGGCGGCTTAAACAGGGCATGCCTTGACGCCATTGACATTCTGGACGCCGCAAACTTTGACTTTGTTATTGTTGAAACGGTGGGTGTGGGGCAGGACGAGGTTGACATAATAAAGGTAAGCGATATAAACCTTGTCGTCCTTGTACCCGGGCTTGGAGACGAAATTCAGGCTTTGAAGGCGGGAATTATGGAGATTGCCGACATCTTTGTTGTAAACAAGTCGGACAGGGACGGGGTTGACAAACTTCTCACTGTTTTAAGCCATTTCAATTCCATGACCGACAAAAACATACCCGTCTTTCAAACCGTTGCAACCGAGGGAAAGGGAATAGACAAACTTGTTGATTTTATCTTGCCACTTTTAAGCAAGGGGGATTTAAAAGAAAAGCGAAAGAAGAGGCTTTTTGAAAGGCTGAAATACAGAATTATGAAAATTATTCAGGAAAAAACGGTTGAAGTAATTATGGAAAAATCGGGAAACATTATTGACCGCGAGTTGATTAAGGTGGCGGAGAGGGAATCAACCCCTTACAAACTTGCCCAAACGCTTATGGAATTGTTATGCAAATAGAAAAAAAGGTTGTGGGGCTTACAGGCGGCATTGCCACGGGAAAATCCCTTGTTTCTTCAATGTTTGAAAAATTGGGCGCCTATGTTATTGATGCCGACAAAATTGCAAGGGAGGTTGTTGAGAAGGGAAGCCCTGTTTTAAAGAAAATTGAAAAGCATTTCGGAAAAGAGGTAATAAATCCCGACGGCGGTTTAAACAGAAAAAGGTTGAGGGAGATTATTATAAAAAACCCGGAAAAGAGAATGTTGCTGAATTCCATAACCCATCCTGCAATAATTGAAAGGGAAAACGAAATAGTAAACTCCGTTGACAAAAAACTTATAATTGTTGACGCCGCGTTGCTTATTGAAAGCGGAAGTTATAAAAGGTTTAAGGAGATAATCGTTGTTTACGCACCCTTTGAAATTCAACTTGAAAGGCTTATGAAAAGGGACAAAATGAGCAGGGAAGAAGCCGAAAGGTTTATAAAAACCCAGATGGATATTGAAGAGAAGAAAAAGTACGCCACCTATGTGATTGACAACTCAAACGGCGTGGATTACACAGAAAAACAGGTAAGGGAAGTTTATGAGATTCTTCAAGCCTAAACCCTGCGTTTTTTTCTCAACAGAGTATTTTCTGGGCCTTTGCGAAAA
>JAMOUY010000404.1 GCA_027067895.1 Acidobacteriota bacterium | reverse complement strand
GCCACGCAGACTACGTAAAAAACATGATTACCGGTGCAGCGCAGATGGACGGAGCAATCCTCGTTGTATCCGCATACGACGGTCCCATGCCTCAGACAAGAGAGCACATTCTTTTGGCAAGGCAAGTTAACGTTCCCTACATTGTAGTATTCCTGAACAAAGTAGACATGGTAGACGACCCCGAACTCATTGAACTCGTTGAAATGGAAGTAAGAGACCTTCTCAACGAATACCAATTCCCGGGAGACGAAGTACCTGTAATCAAAGGCAGTGCATTGAAAGCGTTAGAATGCGCATGCGGAAAGAGAGAATGCCCCAACTGCGGTCCCATCCTTGAACTCATGGACGCAGTTGACGAATTCATACCTCTTCCCGAAAGAGACATAGATAAACCCTTCTTAATGCCCATAGAAGACGTATTCTCCATCTCCGGAAGAGGAACCGTTGTAACCGGAAGAATAGAAAGAGGCGTAATCACCACCGGTGAAGAAGTAGAAATCGTTGGAATCAGGCCTACAATCAAAAGAGTTGTAACCGGCGTTGAAATGTTCAGAAAAATCCTTGACAGAGGAGAAGCGGGAGACAACGTTGGTTTGCTTTTGAGAGGAACCGACAAGAGAGAAGTAGAAAGAGGACAGGTTGTAGCCAAACCCGGTTCAATCACACCTCACACCAAATTCATGGGTGAAGTTTACATTCTTACCAAAGACGAAGGCGGAAGGCACAAGCCTTTCAGACAGGGATACAGACCTCAGTTCTATTTCAGGACAACCGACGTTACCGGCACAATAGACTTGCCAGATGGCAGAGAAGTTGTAATGCCCGGCGACAACCTTACAATCAAGGTTGAGTTGATAACCCCGATTGCTATGGAAAAGGGATTAAGATTTGCAATCAGGGAAGGCGGAAGGACTGTTGGAGCAGGAACAGTTACCGAGATTATTGAATAATGGAGATTGATTTATGAGAAGCGATAGGATTAGAATAAGATTGAAAGCATACGATCACAGAGTTTTGGATCAATCTACTACTGAGATTGTGGAAACGGCGAAGAGAACAGGCTCAAAGGTTTCTGGGCCTATTCCTCTTCCTACCGAGATATCAAGATTTACCGTAATCAGGTCTCCGCATGTCAATAAAAAATCAAGAGAGCAGTTTGAAATTAGAGTGCACAAAAGATTGATTGACATACTTGAGCCGACGGAGAATACAATTGAAGCATTGATGAAATTGGAACTCCCGGCCGGAGTAAATGTGGAGATTAAGGCTACGGAAAAGAAGAATTAATTAAATGTTGCAGTTGAATTTGGAGGAAGATGTTATGGTTAACGGACTTATTGGCAAAAAAATTGGAATGTCGCAGGTATTTGACGAAAACGGAAGGTTAGTACCTGTAACTTTGATAAAAGCGGGGCCATGTGTCGTTGTTCAAGTAAAAACAAAAGACAGGGATAAATATGAAGCAGTCCAGTTGGGGCTTGTGGAAAGTATCAATCCCAAAAATATTAAAAAGCCTATTAAAGGACACCTTGAAAAAGCAGGTGTTGGTGCTGTTAGGGTTTTGAAAGAATTCAAACCTAATGGCGACGGAGAGGTTGAGCCGGGCCAGAAAGTTACTGTTGAAATCTTTGAAGGTGTGGAAAAAGTTAATATTACGGGAAAATCCAAAGGTAAGGGTTTTCAGGGTGTTGTTAAAAGACATGGATTCGGCGGTGGAAGAGCAACTCACGGTTCTATGTTCCACAGGGCTCCCGGTTCTATCGGTCAGTGTGCTTGGCCTTCAAGAGTTTTTCCCGGTAAAAAGCTTCCCGGTCAGATGGGAAACAAGAAAGTTACCGTTAAAGGTTTGAAGGTTGTAGGTATTGATAAAGAAAATAACCTTTTAATTGTAAAAGGTGCTGTCCCCGGAAGTCGTGGCAGCTATGTTTTCATAAATAAGGCTTAGTGGGGTAGATTATGGCTAAGGTTAAAGTAATAAATCTTGAAAATCAGGTTGTTGACGAAGTGGAACTCAACCCTTCTATTTTTGAGGTTGAGTTAAACGAACATCTTGTTTGGGAAGCGTTAAACGCAACACTTGCGAACAAGAGGGTTGGTACCGCTTCAACAAAAAACAGAAAAGATGTTAGAGGCGGAGGCAAAAAACCTTGGAGACAGAAAGGAACCGGTAGGGCAAGACACGGAAGTATAAGGTCGCCTTTATGGGTTGGTGGTGGAACTGTACACGGACCCAAACCAAGGGATTTTTCCGTGAAATTTCCCAAAAAGAAAAGAAGAAAAGCAATTAAAATGCTTCTTTCTGACAAACTGAGAAATGAAAAATTGTTTGTTGTTGACAGGTTTGAAATTGAAAAACCTAAAACAAAGTTTGTTTATGAAAAGGTAATCAAGGGGTTGCAGGTTGATTCCGGATTGCTTGTTGACGGAAAATTAAACAAAAACCTTTATCTTTCTTCAAGAAATATCCCTAGGCTCAAATCTCTTGTTGCCTCAGACTTAAATGTGTTTGACCTTATGAAATATGATTACATTCTTTTGAGTCTGGACGGATTGAAGAAAATTGAGGAGGTGCTCAAATGAGAACCGAATACGATATTATAATCAAGCCAATACTTTCCGAAAGGAGCACCTTTCTTCAAGAGAGGGAGAATGCTTATACGTTTGAGGTTGCAAAAGATGCAACAAAGCCTCAAATTAAAAAAGCGGTTGAGAAGATTTTTGGGGTTAAGGTTAAATCGGTGAGGACCATAAACGTTAAAGGTAAAAAGAAGAGACTCGGAAGATTTGAAGGAAAAAGAAGAGACTGGAAAAAAGCGATTGTTTACCTTGCCGATAAAGAACAGAAGATTGATTTCTTTGATAATGTGTAGGAGAGTGAACTATGGCGTTGAAGAAGTTTAAACCATACACCCCTTCAAGAAGGTTTATGACGGTTGCCGATTTTTCGGTTCTCACAAAAAAAGAGCCTGAAAAATCATTGACAGAGTCCCTTCATTCTAAGGGTGGCAGAAACAACCTTGGAAGGGTTACGGTAAGATTTAGAGGCGGAGGCCACAAAAGGCTTTACAGAATTATTGATTTTAAAAGAAACAAAGACAATATTCCCGCAAAAGTCGTGTCAATAGAGTATGACCCAAACAGGTCTGCATGGATTGCCTTGGTAGTTTATGCCGACGGAGAAAAGAGGTACATTATCGCTCCCGAAGGGTTAAAGGTTGGGGATACCGTAATGTCGGGTGAAGAAGTTGACATTGTGGTTGGAAATACCCTTCCTTTGAGAAGCATCCCTGTGGGAACTCTTATTCACAATGTTGAATTGAAGATTGGTAAAGGCGCTCAACTTTGCAGAAGTGCCGGCACCTATGCTCAGTTGCTTGCGAAAGAAGGAAGATATGCTCATTTGAGGCTTCCTTCCGGTGAAGTAAGGCTTGTTCATGTAAATTGCAGGGCAACTATTGGACAGGTCAGCAATCAGGAGCATGAAAACATTAAAATCGGTAAGGCTGGAAGAAGCAGGTGGTTAGGTAGAAGGCCTCATGTAAGAGGTGTTGCCATGAACCCGATTGACCACCCGATGGGCGGCGGTGAAGGAAGAACTTCCGGAGGAAGGCCTTCATGCTCACCGTGGGGATGGCCTACAAAGGGTTACAGAACAAGGAAGAAGAATCATAGAACCGATAAGTATATTGTAAGAAGAAGGAAAGCATAAGGTGGAGGATATAGATGGGTAGATCGCTAAAAAAAGGTTATTTTATAGATGACCACCTTTTTAAAAAGGTTCAAAAGGCAAAAGAGACCGGCAGCAAGGCTGTTATTAAAACTTGGTCTCGCAGGTCAACAATTACTCCCGAAATGATTGGATTGACCTTTGCGGTATACAATGGAAAAAAGTTTATCCCTGTTTATGTGGATGAAAATATGGTTGGACATAAACTTGGCGAATTTGCCCCCACAAGAACTTTCAGGGGACACGCCGGAAAAGACAAAGGTTCAAAAAGGAAGTAGGGGTAAGCCATGATAGCGAAAGCAGTTGGAAAATATGTTAAGGGTTCTCCCCAAAAAATGAGAATAGTAATTAATGCTATTAGGGGAAGAAACGTAAGTGATGCTCTTGCGATTTTGGGAGCTTCTCCCAAAGCATATGCAAGAAGGGTTGAAAAAGTATTGAAATCCGCCATTGCAAACGCGGAAAACAGCAACGAAGCTATTGACGTAGATTCTCTTTACGTTAGCAAAGCCTTTGTTGACAAAGGTCCGATGTTAAAGAGAATTAGGCCTGCGGCAATGGGGAGAGCAGTCAGGATATTAAAAAGATATTCACATATCACCATTGAATTGGATGTGAAAGAGTAATTGGAGGTGAATGGTGGGTCAAAAGGTACATCCTTACGGATTTAGGCTGGGCTTCAACAAAAATTGGAGGTCAAGGTGGTATGCAGAAAAGGAATATCACGATTTTCTGCAAGAAGACCTTGCATTAAGAAAATGGCTCAAAAAAAGGCTTTACCATGCCGGAATTTCAGCAATTGAAATAGAGAGAGCGGTTGACAAAATAACAATCAATATTCATACCGCAAAGCCCGGCATAGTAATAGGAAGAAAAGGGTCTGAGGTTGAAAACCTTAAAAAAGAAATACAAAAAAGATTGCAGAAGAAAGACGTTTTTGTAAACGTTGAACAGGTGAAAAGTCCCGAAGCCGATGCTCAGTTGGTTGCCGAGCAGATTGCGTCTCTTCTTGAAAGAAGGGTTGCTTTTAGAAAGGCAATGAAGAGGGCGCAGGAAGCGGCATTGAAAAAGGGAGTTCAAGGTATTAAAATTAAAGTTTCGGGAAGGCTTGGCGGAGCGGACATTGCTCGTTCCGAAGAGTATTCCGCAGGTAGGGTTACCCTTTCCACGCTTAAAGCGGACATTGATTACGGATTTGCAGAGTCAATGACAACATACGGAGTTATCGGTGTTAAAGTTTGGATAAACAAGGGAGAGAAACTGCCCAAGGTTCCCGAAAAAAGAGCCGTTAAAAAGGCAAAGTAGTGGAGGATTCTCATGTTAATGCCAAAGAAAGTTAAATATAGAAAACAACAAAGAGGCAGAATTAAAGGAAGGGCGACAAGGGGAACGACCGTTGCTTTCGGCGAATACGGATTGCAGGCTCTTGAATCTGCTTGGATTACCAATAGACAGATTGAGGCGGCACGTATTGCGATTACAAGGCATGTCAAGAGAGGCGGTAAAATTTGGATTAGAATGTTTCCCGATAAGCCTTACACTAAAAAACCAGCGGAAACAAGAATGGGTAAAGGTAAAGGTTCTCCCGAAGGCTGGGTAGCGGTTGTTAAACCGGGGAAAGTCCTTTTTGAAATTGAGGGAGTTTCAAAAGAACTTGCTCAGAGGGCTTTTGAACTTGCTTCTGCAAAGTTGCCTATTAAAACCCAGTTTGTTGAGAGAATGAAGTAGGGAGGCTTAGAATGAGGGCAAAGGAAATTAGAGAGTTGACAATTCAAGAGATAGAAGCAATGGTTGCTGATAAGAAGCAGGAATTGTTCAAACTTCGCTTTCAGCATGCTTTGGGTCAACTTGAAAACACATCCAAGTTGAAACAAACAAGAAGAGAAATAGCGAGGCTTTACACAATTCTTAGTGAAAAAAGGAGATTAAACGATGCAAAATAGAAAGGTCTTGGTTGGAGAAGTAGTAAGCAACAAAATGGATAAATCCATTGTTGTAAAAGTTGAGACACTTGTTATGCATCCTCTTTACAAAAAGTACATCAAAAGGTCCAAAAAGTATATGGCCCATGACCCTAACAACGAATGCTCAATAGGCGATAAGGTTGAAATTATTGAATCAAGGCCTTTGAGCAAGAGAAAAAGATGGCGTTTGAAGAGGATACTTGAAAGGGCAGAAAAACTTTAATCTGTGAGAGAGGGGTAAGGCTATGATTCAGATGGGAACTATTTTAAAAGTAGCAGATAATTCAGGGGCGAAAAAGATAATGTGTATCCATCCCATTGGCAGCAATGTAGGACAGTATGCAAGGGTTGGAGACATAATAAGGGCATCCGTTAAGGAAGCGTCGCCTTCTTGGAACGAAAAAAAGGTAAAAAAAGTGAAAGCCGTAATTGTTAGACAGAGAAAAGAGATTAGAAGGAAAGACGGAAGTTACATTAGATTTGATGAAAATGCGGCTGTTTTGATTAACAACGAAAACGAACCTATCGGAACCCGTGTTTTCGGTCCCGTTGCAAGAGAGTTAAGGGAAAAAGGCTTTATGAAAATTGTTTCCCTTGCTCCTGAGGTTTTGTAAGAGGTGGCTTATGTTGAAAAAGGCTAAGGTAAAGAAAAAGGACAAAGTTATTATTCTTGCCGGTAAAGACAAGGGTAAAACCGGGATTGTTCTTGACGTTGACCTCAAAAAAGAAAGAGTGCTTGTTGAGGGAATTAACTATGTCAAGAAGCATGTAAAACATAATCCCGGTGCCGGAATTCAGGGTGGAATTGAGGAAATGGAAGCGCCAATTCATATTTCCAATGTTATGGTAATATGTCCTGAATGCGGAAAACCTGCAAGGATTGGAAGAAAAGAGTTGAAAGACGGTAAAAGAGTTAGAGTTTGCAAAAAATGCAATGGAATAATTGATAAGCAGTAGGAGTGAACTATGTCAAGGTTATTGGAAAAATACAAGAATGAAGTTGTACCAAAGTTAAAAAAAGATTTTGGATACAAGAACATTCACGAGGTTCCCAAGGTTGAAAAAGTATCTCTCAACATGGGTGTCGGAGAGGGTGCTCAGAATATGAAAACCCTTGATATTGCGGCTGAAACCCTTACTACAATTGCAGGCCAGAGGGCGGTAATTACAAGGGCTAAAAAATCAATCGCCGCTTTCAAATTGAGAGAGGGAATGCCCATTGGTTGCAGAGTTACTTTAAGAGGGGAAAAGATGTTTCATTTTTTAGACAAACTTATCAACATTGATATCCCCAGAATTAAGGATTTTAGGGGGCTTAACCCCAACGCTTTTGACGGAAGGGGAAATTACACAATAGGAATTAAAGACCAGTTGATTTTCCCGGAAGTTGATTACAATAAGGTAGATGTTTCCAGAGGGTTAAACATAACCATTGTTACAACGGCAAAAACAGACGAGGAAGCAAAGAAACTTCTTGAATACCTCGGAATGCCGTTTAGAAAATAACAAGGAGTTGGTATGGCGAGAACCGCAAGTATTGCAAAGGCTAATAAAAAACCAAAATTTAAAGTCAGGCAGAAAAATCGTTGTAAAATCTGCGGAAGACCGAGAGCGTATTACAGGAAATTCGGACTTTGCAGGATTTGTTTAAGAAAATTGGCAAACGAAGGGCAGTTGCCCGGCGTAAGAAAAGCAAGTTGGTAAAGGAGTGAAGGCATGTATACTGATCCTATCTCAGATATGTTGACAAGAGTTAGAAACGCCATTATGGCAAAGCATGAAAAGGTAGAAGTGCCTTCTTCCAAAATGAAAAAGATTATAACTGAAATCTTAAAGGAAGAAGGGTATATTAAAAACTTCAAGGTTGTTAACGACGAAGGAAAAGAAAAAATTATCATTTATTTGAAGTACCACAAAGACGAACCGGTTATACGCGGTATTGAAAGAGTTTCCAAACCTTCAAGAAGGGTTTACAAGGGAGTGGATGAACTGCCGGAAGTTTTAGGCGGCTACGGAATTGCTATTGTTTCCACTTCCAAAGGTGTAGTAACCAGCAAAAAGGCAAAAGAACTCGGCGTAGGCGGCGAAGTTATTTGCAGGGTTTGGTAGCAGGAGGAAGTTATGTCAAGAATAGGAGTTAAGCCAATTTCCGTACCGGCCGGGGTGCAAATCACCATTAAGCCTAATGAAGTTGAAGTTAAGGGACCCAAAGGGGTATTAAAAACTCCCGTGCCTCCTAAGATTGAGGTAAGCCTTGAAGACGGGACTATTTATGTAAAAAGGCAGGCGGAAGACAAACAGAGCAAGAGTTTTCATGGTTTAACAAGGGCTCTTTTAAACAACGCTGTAATTGGCGTTACTCAGGGCTTTAAAAAAGAACTCAAAATAGTTGGAACGGGATATAAAGCAGCCTTAAAAGGCAAAGAATTGGAATTAAATTTGGGGTATTCTCATCCCATTTTATTCAAAATTCCCGAAGGAATAAACATCTCTGTTGATACGAAGCAGAACATTATTACCGTAGAGGGATACGACAAGCAGAAGGTTGGCGAAGTTGCCGCGGTAATCAGAAGGTTCAGAGAGCCGGATTCTTACAAGGGCAAAGGCGTCAGATATGTGGACGAACAGATTATCCTCAAACAGGGTAAAACAGGTAAGTAATAGGGGGATGAGATGAGGTTTAAGTCTCGTAATGAAAGAAGATTACACATAAAAAAGAGAATAAGGGCTAAAATTCACGGAACGGCTGAAAGGCCGAGACTTGCGGTTTACAAAAGTCTGAAACACATCTATGTTCAGGCAATTGACGATGACAAGGGGACAACCCTTGCGGCTGCTTCAACGGTGGATAAAGCTCTCAAAGGCAAGGTAAATTACGGTGGAAATAAAGAAGCGGCTAAAAAAGTAGGTGAATTAATCGCCGAAAGGTTGCTTGAAAAGGGTATTGACAAAGTTGTTTTTGACAGGGGCGGTTACATTTATCACGGTAGAGTAAAAGCCCTTGCAGATGCAGCAAGAGAAAAAGGATTAAAATTCTAAATATAGGAGGGGCAGTTGGTTAACATCGGCCAGACACAGGAAGAATTTGTTGATAGAGTCGTTTATATCGGCAGGGTAACCAAGGTTGTAAAGGGCGGTAAAAATTTCAGTTTCAACGCTCTTTGCGTGGTCGGAGACGAACAGGGTAAAGTAGGCTATGGCCTTGGTAAAGCGTTGGAAGTTCCTGCCGCTATAAGAAAGGGAATAAAAAAGGCTAAGAAAAACCTTATTGAGGTTCCTATTGTGAACCATACCATTCCCTTTGAAGTTTGGGGACACTTCGGTGCGTCAAGGGTTATGCTCAAACCTGCTAAACCCGGTACCGGAGTTATTGCAGGAGCAACTGTAAGAGCGGTTGTGGAATCTGCCGGCATTAAGGACATTGTTACTAAATGTTACGGCTCAACCAATCCTCATAACGTTGTTAAAGCGACTATTGATGCTCTCAAACAGTTAAAATATCCGGAAGAAATTATGGAAATGAGGTTTGGTCCGGCCAAAGAAAAAGAGAAAGAAGAGGGTGAATAATGGGCAGGAAGGTATTGGTAATAAAGCAAATTAGAAGCGGTATCGGCCGCCCTGAAAAACACAAGAGGATTTTAAAAAGCCTCGGTTTCAGAAGACTTAATCAGGTAAGGGTGGTTGACGATGTTCCCGAAATCAGGGGGCAAATCAACAAAATACCTCATCTTGTAGAAATTCTTGAAGAAAAAGAAGTAGACTAAAAAGGAGTGCAAGATGAAAATAAACGAAATTAAACCGAACGAAGGGGCAACCGGTAAAAAAATCAGAGTTGGAAGAGGCCCCGGTTCCGGTAAAGGCAAAACTGCCGGCAGGGGACACAAAGGACAGCAGTCCCGTTCCGGTTATTCAAGAAGGTATGGTTTTGAGGGCGGCCAGATGCCTTTGGTAAGAAGGCTTCCAAAAAGAGGATTTTCTAATTATCCTTTTAAAAAGGAATATGTTGGCATTAACCTTACAATGCTTGCTCTTTTTGAAAATCAGGATGTTATAACCGTTGAAGATTTCAAAAAGAAGGGTATTGTTAAAAACATTAAAGACGGAATTAAAATACTTGGTAACGGTGAAATAAACAGACCTGTTACCGTAAAAGCGCACAAGTTCAGTAAATCAGCTCGTGAAAAGATTGAAAAAGCGGGCGGAAAGTGTGAGGTAATTGAGCCGTGATGGAGACATTCAGAAATATCTGGAAGGTTGAGGAGCTCCGTAAAAGAATTATTTTTACTTTTGCCATGCTGTTTATTTACAGACTTGGGGCTCATATAACAATTCCGGCTATTGATTTGTCCGCACTGCTTGAATGGTTTGACTCTCAAAAGAGTACAGTTTTGGGTTTTCTTGATTTGTTTTCAGGAGGTGCGTTTAAAAACGCTTCAATCTTTGCGCTCGGTATTATGCCGTATATTACCGCATCGATTCTTTTGGAATTGCTGACGGTAATGGTTCCCTATCTTGACCAGTTGAAAAAAGAGGGAGAGCAGGGAAGGAAAAAGATAACTCAATACACAAGATATTTAACCGTTGTATTTAGTGCCTTGCAGGCATTCGGTATTGCAACTTTGCTTGAATCTTTGCAGAGCCCGTCCGGTGCTCACATTGTTACAAACCCGGGGTTGGGTTTTAAACTTTTAACCGTTTTAACCCTTGTAACCGGAACTTTGGTTATTATGTGGTTGGGCGAGCAGATTACCGAAAGGGGACTTGGAAACGGAATATCCCTCATAATCTATTGGGGTATTCTCGTTAGGCTTCCTCAGGCAATTGTTTCCGTTTTTCTTGACCTTAAAAACGGAGACAAGAGTTTGCTTGTTGTTCTCTTTGTTTTTGCTTTTATGCTTGCAGTTACCGCTTTTGTTGTTTTCTTTGAAAGCGGGCAGAGAAGAATTCCTATTCACTATGCAAGAAGGGTTTCCGGATTGAGGGGCAACACCGGACAGGCAAGTTATCTGCCTTTGAAAGTTAACGTATCCGGTGTTATTCCGATAATCTTTGCTCAGGCTCTTGTTATGTTTCCTATGACATTGGCGAAGATTTTCCGCAATCCTGCATTGACAAAATTCCTATCTTACTTTGGATACGGAATGCCTCTGTATGTTTTGCTTTACATAGCGGCAATAATCTTTTTCACATTCTTTTACACCGCGATTATTTTCAATCCGGTTGATACTGCCGAAAATCTCAAAAAGTACGGTGCTTTTATTCCGGGTATAAGGCCGGGCAAAGCAACTGCGGATTATCTTGACGATATTCTTACTAAGTTGACTTTTTGGGGCGGTATTTACCTTTCCGTTGTGTCAATAATTCCGATGATTCTTATGTCTGGAATTCACGTTGAAGCCACCCCCTTCATCGGAGATTTCCTTGACAGGATTGTACCGGAATTTATTAAAAACGGATTGGGATTTAACTTCTATTTCGGCGGAACATCCCTTCTCATTGTTGTTGGTGTTGCAATGGAATTTGTAAGCCAAATAGAGTCTCATCTCTTAATGAGGCACTATGACGGAATTATGAAGAAGGGAAGAGTGAGGGGAAGAAGATGAAGAAGTCAATAGTTATGCTCGGTGCCCCCGGCGTCGGAAAAGGCACTCAGGCAAAATTACTGGCTGAAAAATTCAATATTCCCCACATTTCCACAGGAGATATGTTGAGAACGGCGGTTAAAGAAGGGACGGAATTGGGATTGAAAGCAAAAGAAATAATGGAAAGGGGTGAACTTGTCCCCGACCACATTATGAACGGTATTGTTAAAGAGAGGCTTTCAAAGGATGACTGTAAAAACGGATACATTCTTGACGGCTATCCCAGAACAATTGCTCAGGCTGAATTCCTTGACACCGTTGACAAAATTAATTATGTGATTTACATTGATGTTCCTGAGGAACTTATTATTAAAAGGCTTGTTTTAAGAAGAACTTGTCCCAACTGCGGGGCAATGTATCATCTTGAATACAATCCGCCCAAAAACGACAACATCTGTGACAAATGCGGAACACCTCTTATCCAAAGAGATGACGACAAGGAAGATGTTGTCAAAAGGAGACTTGCCGTGTATAATGAGAAAACGGCGAGTTTGCTGGACTATTACCGTAACCGCGGCATTCTGAAAAAAATTGACGGTAATAGGCCTATAAATGAAGTATTACAATCTATTGTTCAGGTAATCGGCGGGTAGAGGTATAGTTGTGGTTAAGAACAAAGATACGCTGGAAGTTAAGGCTGTTGTGCTTGAAGCATTGCCTAATGCGATGTTTAGGGTTGAGTTGATTGACACTAAACATCAATTACTTGCCCACGTTTCGGGCAAAATGAGGAAAAATTTTATTAAGATTTTACCGGGTGATAAGGTACTTGTAGAGATTTCGCCCTATGATTTGACAAGGGGCAGGATAATTTACAGGATGAATAAATGACACGAGGTGGTTTATGAAAGTTAGACCTTCTGTAAAAAAGATTTGCAAGGATTGCAAGATTATTAAGAGGAAGGGTATTGTAAGGGTAATATGCAAGAACCCCAAACACAAACAAAGACAAGGGTAATGGAGGTTTCAATTGGTTAGAATAGCAGGTGTAGATTTGCCGGAAAACAAAAGGGCGGAGATAGCTCTCACCTATATTTTTGGCATTGGAAAAACAAGGGCCAATGAGATTCTTGAAAAGGCCGGAATTGACAAAGACAGAAAGATGAAAGACCTCACAATGGACGAGGTTAACGTTATTTCCAAGATTATCCAGAACGATTACGTTGTTGAAGGTGATTTGAGAAAGAAAATTCAGATGGATATTAAAAGGCTTATGGAGATTAACTGCTATCGCGGAATCAGGCATAAAAGAAGAATGCCGGTAAGAGGTCAAAGGACTCACACCAATGCAAGGACTGCAAGAGGTAAGAGAAGCACCGGTATAGGCAAAAAGAAGAAAAGCAAATAAGGGAAGGTGATAGGATATGGCTAAAAAGAGAAGAAGAACTTCTAAAAAGAAGGTTTACAGACAGGTGCCCCACGGGGTTGCCAACATTAAAACAACCTTTAACAACACCATAGTTACCATTACGGACCCTGAGGGAAACGTTTTATGCTGGTCTTCAACCGGTAAAAACAAGTTTAAGGGTTCCAAAAAGAATACGCCTTATGCTGCTCAGGTTACGGCAACAGATGCCGCAGAGCAGGCAATAAACAATTACGGTGTTAGAAGCGTTGATGTTAAGGTTAAGGGTCCCGGCGTGGGAAGGGAATCTGCTATAAGGGCTCTTGCAGCCGCAGGCTTGCAGATTAAGTCTATTAAAGACGTTACCCCTATTCCCCATAACGGATGCAGACCGCCTAAAAAGAGAAGAGTTTAAAATTAGTGCAGGAGGCTAAAATTGGCTAGATATACAGGACCGGCATGTAAATTATGCAGAAGAGAAGGAATGAAACTTTTTCTCAAAGGAGAAAGATGTTTCAAGGATAAATGTGCGTTTGACAGAAGGCCTTTTCCTCCCGGACAGCACGGCAGAATGAGAAATAAACCGCCTATCGGTTATGCCGCTCAGTTGAGGGAAAAGGAAAAGGTTAAAAGAATTTACGGTGTTCTTGAAAGACAGTTTAGAAAATACTATGAAATCGCTTCAAGGAAAAGAGGCGTTACAGGTGAAATTCTTTTACAGTTGCTTGAAAGAAGACTTGACAACGTTGTTTACAGACTCGGTTTTGCCACTTCAAGAAGACAGGCAAGGCAGTTGGTAAACCACGGACACATTCTTGTTGACGGCAAAAAGGTTGATATTGCGTCATACCTTGTAAAAGAGGGACAGGTAATTGAAGTTAAGGAAAAATCAAGAAAAATTCCTTCAATTGAGGAATCTATAAAAACGGCCAAAGGAAGAGGAATTCCCGAATGGCTTGAATTAAAACCCGAGGAGTTCAAGGGTGTTGTTAAGTCTCTGCCAAAGAGAGCAGACATTACTCTGGATATCAATGAGCAGTTAATCATTGAGTTGTACTCCAAGTAATTAAGAGGTGAGGGATGGAAATTTTAAACGGTTTTCAAATGCCTAAAAAGGTTGTCCAACTTTCCGTAAACGAAGACGGGACTTACGGAAAGTATGAGGCGCAGCCTTTTGAAAGAGGCTTTGGGACAACAATAGGACACGCATTGAGAAGGACACTGCTCTCTTCCATTGAAGGAGCGGCTATTACGGCAGTTAGAATTGAGGGAGTGCCTCACGAGTTTATGTCGGTTCCCGGTATTGTTGAGGACGTTACCGACATAATTCTCAATTTGAAGAAAATTCCCTTGAAGATGCACGGCCATGCTCCCAGAATGATAAGAATAAGCAAAAAGGGCGAGGGTGTGGTAACCTCTGCGGATATTGAAACCGACGCTAATGTTGAAGTGCTTGACAAAAATATTCATATAGCCACCCTTGACAAGGGAGTAACCCTTGAAATGGAAATGAGAGTTAAGGTTAACAGAGGATTTGTTCCCGCAGAGTTTAACCATGACGATGACCTTCCTATCGGATTTATTCCTGTTGATTCTTCCCATTCGCCTATTAAAAAAGTTCATTACGAGGTTTTACCTGCAAGGGTTGGGAGAAGAACCGATTACGACAAACTTGTAATGGAAGTTTGGACAAACGGCTCAATTATGCCGGAAGATGCAATTGCTTATGCGGCAAAACTTCTTAAAGACCAATTCTCTCTCTTTATAAACTTTGAAGAGGCGGAAGAAGAGGTTGAAGAAGTTGACGTTCACGATGAAAAGAACGACGAACTTCTTGAAAAACTCAACACTTCCATTGACGAGTTGGATTTAAGCGTTAGAGCATACAATTGCCTTAAAAACGCAAACATAAAAACAATCGGCGAATTGGTTCAGAAAACCGAATCCGAGGTTTTGAAAATTAAAAATTTCGGTAAAATTACGCTTACCGAATTGAAAGGCGTTTTAGAGGGTATGGGGCTAACATTCGGTATGGATGTTAAAGATTTGTTAGAGAAAAACAAGTAGGGGTAGAAAATGAGACATAGAAAAGCAGGCAGAAAATTAGGAAGAAATACAAATCAGAGAAAAATGCTTCTCAGGAATCTTGCCGTAAGCCTTATTGAACACGGCTCAATTGTTACCACAAAGGCTAAGGCAAAGGAATTGAGAAGGTATATTGAAAGAATTATAACCAAGGTAAAGCATGAAGACCAGTCTCATGCTCAAAGGCTTGTTTTTAAGAAACTTCAAAATAAAGAGGCTGTAAAAAGACTTTTTAAAGAGTACAAAGATGCCTTTGTTGACAGACCGGGCGGTTATACAAGAATTTTCCTTTTAGGAAACAGGCCGGGAGACGCCGCCGAAATGGCTAAGATTTCCCTTATCTTAGATACGGGAATTGTTGAAACAGAAGAGGAAGAAACCGAAGTTAAAGAAGAAAAGCCGAAAAAGAAAACTTCCGCAAAAGCGAAGGCAAAAACAAAAGCAAAAGAAGAAGCGAAAGCGGAAGAAGTAAAAGAAGAGGAAAAAGAAGAAAAATCCGAAGAAAAATCGGAAGAATAACAAGTCGCAAAGGAATCCCTTTGCGGCTTTCCTTTTTTTATTATGAAAAGCCATTTTTTTAATCTTTTAATCTTTACATTTTGCATATCATTTTTTTTCGCTGTTTTATACAACGATACCAAAAAGGATGTTGTGCGCCATTTTCTCAAATGGTTTCTTTTTTTGGTGGGAATTGCCCTTGCGCTTGCCTATATAATGTATCAGTTTCCGAGGCATCCTTACTTTGGATAAAAGGTTTTTTGTTTTATTCATTCTTTATTGCGGTTTAATTTACTATCTTTCTTCAATTCCCAATTTGACCTTAAAAAACGTTTTCAATTTTCAAGATTTATTTCTTCATTTCGGCGAATATTCCGTTTTTGCACTTTTGTTGTATTTTTCTTTTCCCCACGATAATATTCCGTCTTTACTGATATTTACGCAAGTTTTCGCTTTTTTGGACGAATTGCATCAATTCTTTGTCCCCGGCAGGACTTTTTCCATTCTTGACTTTTTTGCCGATTTTCTTGGGGCTTTTTTCTGTTTAATTGCTATAATTAAATGCAGGGAGATTTTTAAAGGTGAAAGAGATAAAAAGTTTAAAGGTTTTACAGCATAGAATATGCAGGGAATTTGAAAACCCTTTTTTTGTTCATCATAAATACACACTTTGCAATATTTACACGGACAACACTGTATCAAGGGAATACAACATTGAATTTTTTGACAGAAAAGGCTACGATTGTGTTGCAGTTATCCCGTATTATGTTGAAGATAGCAATGTTTATGTGGGAATATTAAAGGCTTTCAGGCCGACAATTTATTTTAGAAAAGACTATGATTTGCCTTTGAAAGATAAAAGAATTTACACCTATGTTTACGAAAGTGTTGCAGGCTCGCTTGAAAAAAGCGACAAAGGAAAAGACGGAGTTTTAAACAGGGTTGTTGAGGAGTTAAAAGAGGAGGCGGGATTTATTGTTGAAAAAGAAGAAATTTTTTCTCTCGGCGGTTCGTTTTTTCCTTCGCACGGGCAATCTACCGAAAAGATATACCTTTTTGCTGTGGATGTTTCAGATGCCCGGAAAGTTGAGGCAAAAGGGGATGGAAGCGTAAACGAGGAATTGAATACCCTTTGTTTTTTTGAATTAAACAAACTGCTTGATATGTGTTTTCAAGGAATTGTTGAAGACCCTAAAATAGAAATAGGAGTGGGAAGGTTGAAATGTCTTTTGACAGAAAAAGGTATGTTGAGTTAAAAGTTTTGGGCACCGGCGGTTTTTCAACCGTTTATTTGTGCCGCGATTTATACGAAAACAGGACGGTTGCCTTAAAGGTTATAAAAACAGGGAAATTAAACAAAAAAAACCTGACAAGGTTGCAGGACGAATTCTTTCTTTTAAACTCTTTAAGGCACAGAAACCTTGTTGACGTTTTTGACATAGGCTACAACAAAGAGACAAACACAATTTACTACACAATGGAATACTGTGAAAAGGTAAATATTGTCAAATACCTTGTTGCAAAAGACGAAGAAACAATTATCAAGGCTTTTGTCCAAATTTTAAGGGCTTTGCATTTTATTCATTCCCACGATATAGTCCACTTTGACATTAAGCCTGAAAACTTCGGGATAATTGAAGACAATGTTGATTTTACGGTTAAATTGATGGATTTCGGCCTTTTTCTTCCGATTTCACAGATTTCAAAAACCTCAATGAGAGGGACAATATTTTACATGGCGCCTGAGTTGTTTTCCAAAGAAATGGAAAAAGACCACAGGGTTGATTTGTATTCTTTGGGAATGGTTTTTCTGAAACTTCTTTTGATTAGAAACGGAATTAGGCTGAATCAAAAATATTTTGACATAGAAACTTTAAGCGATGACCAAATAGGCAGAATTAAAGAGAAAAGGCTTTTCAAGATAATTGAGAAACTTGTAGCGAAAAAACTTTCCGAAAGATATTCTTCCGCAGTTGAGGTTTTGAACGACGTAAACGAAATTTACAAGCATTATTTCAGCATTCTTCCGCCGAGAGGCAAGGAAGAGTTGTTTTTTGAGCCGAGGTTTGTGGGAAGAAACAATGAGTTGAATTTTTTAAAGGCTTTTCTTGTTTCTTTGGAAGTTGAGAAGCATAAAAAACCTTTTGTCTTTATTCGCGGGGAATCGGGCATAGGCAAAAGCAGGCTTATGAGCGAATTCAGGCTTCACGCTCAATTGCAGGGTTTCAGGGTAAGGCGCGCTTTTGCAATATCTTCCGACAGAATTTTTGACGTTGCTATTCAACTTTTTAAAAAGATGATGCCTATTTTTCAGCCAGAATTTTTCAGGCATATTGACAGAGATGTGGTAAATATTATAAAACATGCAATTTATTCGGAAGCGCCGGTATTTTCGCCTGTTTTGTTTGAAAGTATGGACGGAGAGATTTTGTCCAAATTTCTTTATAACTTTGTTGACATATTTAAAAAACTTGTTGAGGAAAGCGGCGAAACTTTTCTGTTTTTTATTGAGGATTTGCATAATATTGACGAATTTTCAATTCAGTTTTTCAGGGCTTTTTTAAGCAAAAAGATAAATGCCTTGTGGCTTATGAATTACAGAACCGATATTAAATTGCCGGATTGTGTAAAGGGATTTCTCGGAGAGTTGGAAAATGCCGATTTAAGCCAAACAATTGAGTTGAAGGCTCTTACCAAGGAAGATATTAACGAATTAATCCGTTCGTCCTTTCCCAAAGCTTTTTTGGGATACAAGTTTGTTGATTTTGTTTATGAAAGAACGGCGGGTAATCCTCTGCTGGTTGCCGAACTTTTTAAAACATTGATTTCCAAAGAGTATCTTTACATTGAAAACGGAGTTTGGAAGTTTAAAGAGGGAAGCGAGGTTGAATTTTCCGAAAAACTTGAATCTATTTTCATGTTTAGAATAAAATCCCTGCCTGAAACGGCGCTAGAAATAATGAAGTATATGGCTTTACTTGTTGAGCCTGTTTCCGAAAAATTTTTGGAAAAGGTTGTAGGAAAAATAAATGTTTACGACGAAATAGGCACTCTTCTTGAAAAACGAATGATTGCGGAGTTTTCAAGAAAGTATATGTTTGTCCATTCAAGGCTTAAAGACAGTGTTTTGTCAATAATTGAGCCTGATGAGTTGGCAAAACTCTATTTGAATGTTGCAAAGATAAACGAAGAGTTGGGAGAATTCTCATTTGAAAAAACGGCACAATGGTATTTGATGGCGGGAGAAAAAGACAAGGCGAAAAAGTTTTTCAAGATTGCCTTTGAAAACTATGCCGGCACTTACAAAAACGAAAAGGTTATAGAAATAGGAAACATTCTTCTTGACCTTTGCGAAGAAATAAAACAAAAGAAATTTTACCTAAAAACAATAATAAGAATGAATTTCTTTTTAGGTAAGGCAAACGAAAATGAAAAGTATATTGAAAGGCTGAAAAAACTTCCCCTTGAAGACAGAGATAAAATTGACATTCCTTTTTACGAAGCGGAATATTTTGCAAAAACCGGTAAGGTGGAAAGTGCTTTAAACATACTGTACGACCTTGTTTCAGAAGAAAAAGTAAAGTTATTTCCGGTGAAATATCTGCCTGAATTGTATATAAAAATCGGAAGTCTTTTATTGCAGGAAGGAATACTTGACCAGTCAAGGCTGTTTTTCAGTCTTGCGGAAACTATTTTAATGCAGAAGCAGTGCGGAAGGGAATTGGGGACTCTTTACCAGTATCTCGGATTTCTTGATTATGCCGACGGGAAAATTGAAGATGCTTTTAAGAAGTGGAAAGAGAGTGAAAAGATTTACAGAGAAACGTCCTTTCTTCCCGGCATAGCGACTGTCCATACAAATTTGGCAAGGTATTATTTCGCAAAATGCAAGTGGAATTTGGTTGATGAAAATCTAACCAAATCCATTGAAATTTTATCTAACATTGGCAACATATCCCAACTTGTTGAAGCGTATCTTCTTTTTGCAAAAGCCAAAAGAATGGAAGGAGATTTTCTTTTTGCAGGCAAATATCTTGACAGTGTTGAAACTTTTTTAAATACAATAGACGATAAGTTGGCTCAAATTCTTTTCAACATAGAAAAAGCGGTTTATTACATGGAAATAGGCGAATGGTTTGAGGCTGAAAATCACCTCATAATCGCGGGTACAATGGCAAGCAATTCCGATTTTAAAAAATACCAGATAATAGTCTCTTTTTATGAATCTCTGCTTGATTTTTACAGAGGAAATTTGAAAGACGCATATCAACAAATTGTTGTTGTAAAACAGTCGTTTGACGCAATAGGAAGTTTTTTTGAGAAAACTTACTGCGAATTGCTTAAAATTGCCCTTGATGTTGCGGGAAACAACTTTCTTGATGCCGGGCATGCTCTTGAAAAAATCGAGTCATCAATTGTTGACGGAGACATAAATTATCTGAAAGTTTACTATTATCTTGTTTACGGAAACCTGCTTGCGAAAGAGGGAAGAAAGGAAGAGGCTTACAGAAAACTTCACCTTGCCCTTGCCTTAACAAGGAAAAACGGGCTTTTGCTT
>JAMOUY010000403.1 GCA_027067895.1 Acidobacteriota bacterium | reverse complement strand
AAAAGCGGAAACGGAAGAAGAAGTTAAAGAAGAATTTGTTGCCAAAGCGGAAGAAGCGGTGTCCGAGCCGGAAGTTGAATTTGAAGGAGAAGGCGGCGAAGCATTGGAAGAATTCATGGCCGAGGAAAGCGAAGACGCATTTGAAGATTTGGCAGGCGAAGAAGTCAAAGAAGACATAGACTTTGAGCGTCCGTTGAATATTGAAGAAGTCAAGCCGGAAGAAGCGTTGGAAGCTGGAGCGGAGGAAGCGGATTTCTTTGAGCAGTCGGAAGAACAAGGTGAAATGCCGATAGAAAGCGCTATGGAAGAAGCGGGAGACTTCTTTGAAAAAGCGGAAACGGAAGAAAAAGTTAAAGAAGAATTTGTTGCCAAAGCGGAAGAATCGGTGTCCGAGCCGGAAGTTGAATTTGAAGGAGAAGGCGGCGAAACATTGGAAGAATTCATGGCCGAGGAAAGCGAAGACGCATTTGAAGATTTGGCAGGCGAAGAAGTCAAAGAAGACATAGACTTTGAGCGTCCGTTGAATGTTGAAGAAGTCAAGCCGGAAGAAGCGTTGGAAGCTGGAGCGGAGGAAGCGGATTTCTTTGAGCAGTCGGAAGAACAAGGTGAAATGCCGATAGAAAGCGCTGTGGAAGAAGCGGGAGACTTCTTTGAAAAAGCGGAAGAAGTTAAGGGAGATTTGGTTTCCGAATCTGCGGCAACTGTAAGCCAATTTGCGGAAACGGTTGCACCAGCCAAGGAAGAAGAGAGTGTTGCGGAAGTTAAAGAAGAAGTTAAAGATGAAATAAAAGAGACGGTTGCCCGTGAAACGGCGCCTTTGACGTTGACGGACGAGGATATTGAAAGAATAGCAAACAAAGTTATTGAAAAATTAAGCGATAAAATAATCAGGGAAATTGCTTGGGAAGTGATTCCTCAACTTGCGGAAGAGATTGTGTTGAGAAGAATCAAAGAACTTGAAAAAGAGATAGAATAAGTTAATTAAAACTTGTGAAAAACAAAAATACTACACACTTAATTACAAAATTTGTATTTTTTATTTTTCTTGCAGGATTGGGATGCGTAAATCCTAAAACAGATGTAACTTCTTCAAAAATTTCCACCAATAGTGTTTCTTCCGCAGATACGGTTAAAAAAAAGATTTTGGAATACTATGATACAGGTAAAACCTATGAGGACATTGGGTATGTAAAAGAAGCAAGATTATGCTATAACAAAGCGGTTTTATTGGCTTATAATCAGTCAGATTTGTCGCCCGATTTTAAAAAATTTAGAGATGATATTGTTACAAAAATTTATTTGCGAGAGGTTTCTTTAAACGAAAAAGAATATGAATCTTCTTTTGATGAAGATAACAACGATATTAAAAACGAAATTCTTGAAGACGGACAGGTTTTTCTTTCCCGGGAAGAGGAAGAAGAAGAAAGAAAACTAATAGAAAGCACTAATGTTGAATACTCTTTCCCTGTTGTTGTTAACGATAAGGTTCTTGCCTTTGTTAAATCCTATACCACAAAATTAAAGCCCGGAATAAAAGCAAGTCTTGAACGTTCGGGAATGTATATTGACAGATTTAAACAGATTTTCAGGGAAGAGGGAGTGCCCGAAGACCTTGCTTACCTTCCGATAATTGAAAGCGGATTCAAAATCCATGCGCTTTCCCGTGCAAAGGCAAAAGGTTTGTGGCAGTTTATTAGAAGTACGGCAAGGCTTGAAGGGTTAAAAGTTGACTGGTGGGTTGATGAAAGATGCGAGCCGGACAAATCGGCAAGAGCGGCTGCAAAACATTTGAAAAAATTATATGAACACTTCGGAGATTGGTATCTTGCCCTTGCCGCTTACAATGCGGGACAGGGTAAAATTGACAGGGCAATAAAAAAAGCCAAGACAAAAGATTTTTGGAAAATAGCCGGAAAAAGACGACTTTTGAGAACTGAAACAAAAAATTATGTCCCGGCTTTTATTGCGGCTTTGATTATTGCAAAAAATCCGCAGAAATACGGTTTTACCGAGTTGAATTTTAAAAAACCTCTTGAATATGATTCCGTTGAAATAGATTCCTGTACCGATTTGCGTGTTGTTGCCAAACTTTGCGGTACGTCGGTGGGCGAAATTAGGAAATTAAATCCTCATTTGAGAAGGTTAGCAACACCGGTTAAGGTTAAAAATTTTAAATTAAATATTCCAAAAGGAAAAAAAGATAATTTTCTTGCCAAATTTAACAAACTTCCGCCGTCTAAAAGAGTGATTTTCAGGTATCATAGGATAAAGAAAGGAGAAACCCTTTCCCAAATAGCAAGAAAATATAGTACTTCCGTTTCAGCTATTTGCAGGGCAAACAAAATCAGAAACAAAAGGCTTATCAGAGCGGGCAAGACAATTGTCATACCTGTTGGATGGAGAAATGCCTACTATGTTCCTCAAAGCGGAGATTATACGTTAAAACAAAAATCTTCGTATTACCGGAGAGGAAAAAAAATAGTTTACAGGGTAAGAAGGGGAGATTCTCTTTTCAAAATTGCACGAAAATTCGGAACCAATGTAAAAAGCATTAAAAAATGGAATAATTTAAAAACAAAACTCTTAAAACCGGGACAAAAACTGATAGTTTATTACGGTATTAAGGCTGGGAAAAACCAAAAAATAAAGTCTGTTAAAAAAGGGAGAATACCCAAAGGCTATTACAGGGTAAAAAGAGGGGATACAATTTACTCAATATCCAGAAAATTCGGTTTAAGTGTTGCCGAATTGAAGAAAATAAACAGAATCAGGTCAAACTTGATTAAGCCGGGAGATTTACTAAAAGTTAGGAATATCTGATGGTTACAAAAATCAAATCCGCAGACCTTGCAGGCATTTACGCATATCCGGTTGATGTTGAGGTTGACATATCAGGCGGACTGCCTTCCTTTAACATTGTGGGCCTTCCCGATACCTCGGTGAGGGAAAGCAGGGACAGAATCCGTTCCGCCATAAAAAATTCCCGTTTTGATTTTCCAAAATCAAGAATTACCGTAAACCTTGCCCCTGCCGATTTAAAAAAAGAAAGTTCAAGAATTGACATAGCCATAGCCCTTGGAATTGTTGTTGAAGGAAAAATGGCAAGTCCTGTTTTAAATTTGGATAAATCAATTTTTGTGGGAGAATTATCTCTTGACGGCACGGTAAGGGGGGTAAGCGGGGTTTTAAGCACCGCGGTTTACTGCAAGGAAAACAATTTCAATTTGTTTGTGCCTGAGGAAAACCTTTGCGAGGCGTTGTCCGTTGAAGGAGTAAAAGTTTATCCCTACTCTTCTTTGCTGAATTTGATAGAAATAATTTCGGAAGAGTTGCCTTTGCTGAATGAAAACGATTGTCAAGAAACGCTGAACAAAGAGCAAGATTACGAAATTTACCTTGAAGACATAAAAGGGCATCTACAACCTAAAAGGGCATTGATTATTGCCGCTGCGGGAGGACACAACCTTTTGATGTATGGCCCTCCGGGAAGTGGAAAAACCATCCTTGCAAGGGCAATTCCCTCAATACTTCCCGAAATGACGAACAAAGAGCAAATTGAAACAACAATGATTTATTCGGCAGGCGGAAGGCTGAAAAACAAGGGATTGATAAAAGTCAGGCCTTTCAGAAGCCCGCACCACACTGTTTCCAATGTGGGGTTAATAGGCGGCGGGTCAAAATTGATGCCGGGCGAGGTATCCTATGCTCACAACGGGGTTTTGTTTCTGGACGAGTTTCCCGAATTTTCAAGAAAGGCTCTTGAAGTTTTGAGACAGCCTCTTGAAGACGGCTTTGTTTCAATTACAAGGGCTACGGGAAGCGTTAAATTCCCCGCAAGGTTTATGCTTGTTGCCGCAATGAATCCCTGCCCGTGCGGTTATTACGGTTCAAAGGAAAAAGAATGTGTTTGCACTCCTGCCAAAATAATGAATTACAGAAGCAGAATATCGGGCCCCATACTTGACAGAATAGATTTAATTGTCAATGTGCCGCAAATTCCCCTTGAAGAAATGGGTAAAGTTTCCGACGGGTTAACCTCGGAAAAGGCAAGGGAGATGGTTCAATCCGCTATGGATATTCAATTTAAAAGAAACGGATGTTTAAACGCATACCTAAATTCAAGGCAGTTAAAGGAATTCTGCGTTCTTGAAGGCGATGCGGAAGGGTTATTGAATATGGCGTCAAAAAAGTATTCTTTTTCATCAAGAACATACACAAGAATTTTAAAAATTGCGAGAACTATCGCCGACATGGAAAAAAGCGAAAAAATAAAGGCGTCCCATATAGCCGAAGCATTGCAATACAAACTGTCGGATTTTCTTTTTGAAAGCATTTCCTATGAATAAACTTAACTTTTTTTCTTTTAAAAATTTTTCCCCCGAAAAAAACATGCAGATAGACAACAGGTTTTTAAGAAAAAAGGACGGATTTTATTTCAGGCTTTACGGCTGGAAGCCTGCCGGGGTTTCAATAGGAATTTCACAGGCAGAGGAAAAGGTCTGCAATACCGAATATTGCCGTGAAAAAGGTATCCCCGTTGTTAAAAGAATTACAGGCGGCGGCGCTGTTTACCACAAAAACGACATTACTTACATGTTTTCCGCGCCTTTGAATTATTTTGCGGACAGAAGCGTTGTTGGTATTTACAGAGAGGTTGCCTCTGTTTTAATGAAAGTTTTTTCGCTTCTTGGAATTCAATGCCAGTTTGCGGGAGAAGTGAAAAAAGAGGTAAGAAGACAGGGAATGAAAAACGGAATTGCCTGTTTTCTCCTTCCGTCGGATTACGAAATTCTTGTCAACGGCAAAAAGATAGTTGGAAACGC
>JAMOUY010000402.1 GCA_027067895.1 Acidobacteriota bacterium | reverse complement strand
TGAAGGTTATAGGCACCGAAAAGAGCGTAAAGTCTTTAAAGAGGGACGAAATTCTGAAATTCTACAAAACTTACTATTCCCCAAAAAACATGGTTATTTTAATTGCCGGGGATTACGACAAGAAAAAGATTTTGAGTTATTTAGACAGATATTTCGGAAATCAAAGGGTTGTTGAATTGCCTAAAAAAAATTGGGAAATCAAATGGGACAAACCTTATATTGAGGTGGATGAGAATAACCTTCCTTACAGTGTTTTTTACTATGTTGTCAAAGGGGTTAAGGCAAATTCGCCTCTATTTCCCGCACAGGAAGGATATGTTGAACTTTTAAATAAAGGTTTGAAAAAAGATTTAATGGAAATAGACCCTCATTTTTCCGTTTCTTCCGATTATACGGACGACTACGGTTTGATTAAAATCAGGGTCAAAGTTAAAAATAAAAAAGAAAGCGAAACAGTCAAAGCAGTTGTTGACAAAAAACTTTCTGAAAATCTTTTTATTACGAAAGACAATGTCAAAGAATTGAAAATATCTTTCAAAGCGGATACCTTGTTTGCCCTTGAAAGGCCTCACTTTTTCGGAATGTTGCAGGCGCCTTTTATTGCCGCAGGTTGCGACAACCCTGTTTTTTACGATGAAATAAACTTTGCTTCTTTAAAGAAATATGCAGACAATGTTAAAAGATTTGATAAAGTTAGCGTTTTTATTAAAGGCGGGAAAAATGAGAAGAATTAGTGTTGTTTTTATGATTGTTTTCGCTGTGTTCAGTGTTTTTGGCGGAAACTTTGTTTTAAAAGTTGATAAAAAATCTGTTGCCACAGGAATTACAATATGTTTCAAAAACAAAAAGTTTCTTGAACGAAAATACAATCTTTCCGCAGTGTCGGATTTTACGGCGCATCTTTTAAAGGTTAAATATGCAAAGTTTGAAGACGATTTTAAACTGATAGGCGCCGAAGTCCAGTTTTACGATTACCCGTTTATTCCTTTTGACGACTATTACACAAACGATTACTTCGGTTTTATAAGGATAAAGGTTTTGCCTGAAAATACCGAGAAAGCCCTGTTTCTTGCAAGAAAACTCATTGACGAAACCCTGAATTTCAACGACAGGGATTTCAAGATAGCCGTAAAGTCAACATTTGGTTCAAACATGATGAGAAACAGGAAAAAGTTGAGTGCCAAAAGCGAAATATGGAAAAACTATTTCGGCAATTCCTTTGTGGTTTTGCCCGATTACTGTTTCAACCCATCTTTTCAAAAGGATGAGGTTAGACAGTTTTTAAAGGAATACATTTCCAATTCCAACACTTTTGTTTCTGTTTACGGCAACTTTAATTCAAAAAGTATCGGGGAATTTTTAAAGAAAAACTTTTCCGCGAAAAATTACACTACCCTTAAAAAAAGCCTTCCTGTTGTTTCCTTGAAAAACCATAAGGTTATTTTGGACAAAAAATCAAAGCAGGCTTATGTTTATCTGGTTTACCCCGTTAAAGACGGAATTTCCTTTGACGATTTTGTAAGGTTGAGCATTTTAACGGCAAACGCTTCCGACAAAATTGCTTTTGAAATCAGAGAAAAAGAAGGGCTTGCCTATTCAATAGGATGCTATCTTGAATACAAAGGCGGGCATTTGTTTTTTATAGCATACTGCGGTACCAATCCTGACAAGGCGGATTATGTTGCGGGAAAGATAAAAAAACTTGCCGACAACCTGATGTTTTCCCCTGTTGAGTTTGACGACTATGAGATTCAGTCTCTAAAAAACCGGTTGATTTTGTCAAACACCTTAAAGACGTTGCCTAACGTCAACAAGTCTTTTTTCAATGCGCTCTACACCTTTACCGGGTTTTGCGGTTTTGACAAGATTGCACTTGACAAAGGGATAAAAAAAGAGAAAATTAAAAGGTTATGTGGTAAAGATTACTTAGATAGCAAAAATTATTTATATATTATTCAAAAATAATAAGGGGTAATTAAGTATGGAACTTGAAAAAGACTATTTTTTTCAGAGAAAATACATTGAAAACATTGAGCAGTTAAATGATTTAACAGGCTCTGCTTTGATTGTCTCTGAATTTAGCGGAAACGACGATGTTGCAATGCTTTTCAAGGAAAGAGGATTTGAGGTAACGAATATCTCTAACAAAGATTTTCTTTCACTTGAAAATGGGAAATACACTGTCGTTGTTGTGGAAAATCTCTTCAACAAGGTGAAATTTGAAGAATTGCCTTCTTTTCTTGAAAAGACGTCTTCAATAATGTTGCCGGGCGGAGTTTTAATTACCTTTTTTCTTTCGGAAAAAGACTGCGAAAAAGAATCCCTTGAATTTATAAGCAACAGAGACCTTGAAACAGTGTTGGAGAAAGATTTTAAAATTCAACACATAAGAACAATGATGGACGGAACAAGGAAGGTTATTGCCAAGAAAAAATGAAGGTTTTGATAAATACCCTTCATCCCCTTGACTTTTGGAATATTCCGGAAATCTTTGTCGGGAAAGCGGAAAAAAGGTTTCCCGATATAACCTTTGTTTACCTAAAAGACAAAAGCAATTTGCAAAAGGAAATTGAAGATGCCGACGTTTACTTCGGTTGGTTTCCGGGGGAAGAAGCGTTTTTAAAGGCAAAAAAACTGAAATGGATACATACGCCTCAGGTTGGAGTAGGCAGATTTTTGTCCCTTGGCGAATTTCTTGAAAAAGTTGTTTTAACCAATGCATCAAACGTTGACAGAAGGCAGATAGGGGAGTTCGCCTTTTCCCTTTTTTTAGGCCTTCATTTCGGCCACAATTTGATTGTAAAAAACTATCTTTTGAAAAAATGGGCGAGAAAAGAGATTGGCGATTTTTTGGTAAATCCCAAAAGAAAACCTTTGAAAGAGATGAATGCGGTTGTTTTGGGCTATGGCGGAATAGGGAAGGTTATAGTTGAATTGCTTTTCCCGGTTGTGAAAACGGTTTCCGTGGTAAAAAGAAAAAAGGAAAATCTGCCGTATCGGGTTTTTACATTAAACGAATGGCGAAAATTTTTGCCGTCCGCCGACGTTGTTTTTATAGCAATTCCTTCCGATAAGCAGTCAAAAGGATTTTTAAATCGGGAAAAGATTGAGATTTTTGAAAATTTTCCTTACATTGTAAATGTGGGAAGAGGCAAGGTTGTTGTTGAAAAAGACATTGCCGAAGGGTTGAGAAATGGAAAAATTTCCGGCTATGCCGCAGACGTATGCGAGGTTGAGCCGCCTGACGAAAATTTTCCTCTTTGGGGTTTTGACAATGTCATAATTTCCCCTCACGTGTCCGTTTTGGAGCCTGATTTTTGGAAAAAGCAGTTAGATTTTTTTCTTGAAAACCTTGAAAGATTTTTAAACGGAGAAAAGCCTCTCGGAATTGTAAATGATTGATGTTTCTTATGTTAAGGATTATCAAAACCTTCCCGAAAGGAAAAATGCGTTTTTAAAATTTCTGGCAAAAATCTATTTCTCTTTTTTCAGATGGAATGTCAAAGGCAAAATTCCCGATGTGGAAAAAGCGGTTGTTGTTGTAGCGCCGCATACCTCAAACTGGGACTTTGTCCATCTTTTAATGTTTTCCTTTCTTGTTGAAGTTAAGGTAAGTTGGTTTGGAAAGCATACGATTTTTAGAAAACCTTTCGGAAGACTTTTCAAATACTTTGGCGGAGTGCCTGTTGACAGAAGCAAGCACCACAATTTTGTTGACAAAATGGTTGAGGAATTTGAAAAAAGGGAAAAATTCATTCTTGCCCTTTCCCCCGAAGGGACGAGAAGTCCGGTAAGAAAATGGAAAAGCGGATTTTACTTTATTGCAAGCAGACTTAATATTCCGGTAGTTTTGGTTGGGCTTGATTACAAGACAAAGACAATAAACTTTCTTCCCCCGCTTTACTTTGATTCCTCTCTTGGCAAAGAAGAGGCTTTAAAAAAAGTAAAAAACCTATTTTCAACCTTTACCGCAAAGTATCCGGAAAAATTTGTTTATTGAAAGGAAAAATAAGCCTCGCACTCTTTTTCCCACTTTTCGGCTTCTTTTAAATATTCTTCGGGCACTTTTATTCCCTTCATCAAATCAAGCAGTTTTTTGTTTTTTTTCAAAAAGTTTAGAAGAAAAATCAATTCCCCTTCAAGTTTTATCGCTGAAAACAGATAAAATTCTTTTACCCTTTTTTCGGCGGGTTTTTCCTTTACAATTGATTTTACCTTTAAATCAAAGTATTGAAGGGCGAAATCTTCACCGTTTTTTATTACAAATTCCCTGTTTTTTTGGTCAAGACGGCTAACTATTTGCTCAATTATTGAAAAAAGTTTTTCGCTTTTTTCCTTTTCCGCTTCCGCCGGTTTTATTCCGTAAAAATCGTTTTTCACAAATTTATAGACAAAGTATGCGGTAAAGAAAATAAAAGAAAAAATAATTGCAAGGTTTAGAAACATATTACTCTTTTATCCTTACTTCAACATAAACGTTTTTAACCTGCGGATATTTTTCCATTATTTCTCTTTCGCATGCGTCAATAATTTCCCTTATCTCTTCCGCTGTTTTGTTTTTTTCAAACACAACTTCCATTGCCACAAGCATTGAGTTTTCCCCCAATACCATTGATTTAAAGTCCGCTATTTTTAAAACGCCTTGTTTTTTTAAAAAAGTCTGTTTGATAAAATTTTCTATCTCTTTTGGAATCGCTTCCCCGATTATCAATGACTTCATTTCCCTTCCAAGTATAAATGCAATCAGGCACAGAAGAAGGCCTATCAGAATTGAACCTATGCCGTCAAATATCGGATTGCCGGTATAATGGGACAGCAAAACCGAAATGAGTGCTATG
>JAMOUY010000401.1 GCA_027067895.1 Acidobacteriota bacterium | reverse complement strand
TTAAAGAAAAATACAGGGAAGAGGGGGGAAAAATTTTCGTGCTTCCGGTAAGCGAGGTTTACTGAAACCGCTAATCTATTGTCTCAACCTTTTCCGTTTCAAGCGGTTTAAGCATTAAACCGTCATAGGGGCAGAATATAAAATCGGTGTTTCTGAAAATATGCCCCAAAGGACAGATTTTATCGCATTTGTGTGTTGTAAACCTAATATACTCAATGTCGGAAAGAGGCACCATTAATTCTCTGCCTCTGCCGTTGTTAAAACGGAATTTAATGTTTTCAACCTTTTTTACCTTTTCGGTGCCTGTCCTGATTTTTACAATAAAAATGCCTTTCGGGGTGTTTTTTATTTCCACAAGGTCGTTAAAGGAAACGTCTGTGTAAAATCCGTCTTTGTCCGTGTACCAGAATCTGTCAGGTTCGGCGCTCCCCATTACATATAACTTTTTTACCCTGTAAGTCTCGCCGTTTTTCAGTTTGATTGTTATCGGGTTTTTTATCTTTGCGGAAAAAATCAATAAACAAAAAGCAAACAAACTAACTAAAAAAATCGCCCTTCGCAACATAATCCACCTCCCCCTTTACAAACAGTTTACCACTTTCAATCCTCACTTCAACAGGAATGCCTGAAGGGGGCATAAAAACCGCTTTTTCAAGTTTTGAGGAAATGAGATAGGCCGCGCAGGCAGACCCGCATGCAAGGGTAAAGTCTTCCACTCCCCTTTCATAGGTTGAGATTTTTATTGTCCCGCCTTCTTCCTCAATAAAGGAAATGTTTGCACCGTTTTTAAAAACCGAATTATGCCTCAACTCTGCGGCAATTTCCTTCGGCAGTATTCTTCCCTTAACGAAAAAATGGGGATTTCCTATGTCGACAAAAACACCTTTATGTCCGCCGACGGTTAACTTTCTAATTTCAATTTTTTCCAGAGAAAATGATATTTCTGGCACGGTGGATTCTTCAATGCTTACCCTTACCCCTGAAAGGGAAAAGGAAGAGGGAATCAAGTCTTTGAATTTTTCCATACCCTTTAAAAATGCAAGGCAAAGGCTTCCGTTTACGCAGAAACTCTCGCTTCCGTCAGGGTCAAAGTGCAAAACCCTTTTGTCCTTCAAAACAAAGAAAACTCCGTCAGCCCCGACGCCGAAGTTTCTGTGGCAAATTCTGGATATAAATTCTTTTTTTGCTTTTTTTTCAATTTCCCTGTTTTCCTCTTCAAACAAAACGATAAAGTCGTTTCCGGAAGAGTGAAGTTTATGGAAAATCACTGCCATTTTTCTTTTGAAAAACCCTTTTTGTCAAACTCAAAAAGGCTGTCTTTCAGCGGAATGTTAACCTTAACATTTGAGAGAATAACGGTTGTCTGGATGCCGTCTTTCTCCTCAATGTAAACCTTTTTTAAGAGATAGGTTTTTGAGTCAAGCCACATTTCAACAAGTTTAAACCTCTTTTTCACCCTTCTCTTTTTCGGAAAAAAGATAAGGTAAATATCGTCCGCCTTTGTCTCAACTCTTTTTACCACAAAATATTTTGTTAGAAAATCAAAGGTTTTGGACACGTTTAAAAAGTTTACCGCATTTTCCCTGTGCCTTTTAACATTCAACACGGCATACTTTTTTGTTTTGTTGTTAAACCTGTAAATCTTGTTTTTTCTGTAAAAAATGCTTATGTCGTAAGGCTTTGTAAACCTTAAAAGAAGTTTGTCCGGCTTTTTAAAATAAAATTTGCCGAAAGTTACGGCCTTGTCTTTAAGCAACGGCGTTTTCCTAATTTGCTTAAAATCCGCTGAAAAGGAAGTTATTGTGGAATAACTTTCCTTTATGCTTTTTATAAGGTCTAAAATTTCCCTGTCCTGCTTTGTTTTTGCAAAAGAGGGAAACAAAAGCAGGGCAACAAGGACTGAAACAACGATTCTTCTCATTTTAACCCCTGCTTAAAGACTCAAGAAACTCCCTGTTGGTTTTGTATTTTGAAAGCCTTTCAATAAGCAACTCCATCTTTTCAACGGTTGAAAGAGGCGCAAGCACTTTTCTTAAAACCCATACCCTGTTTAACTCAAACTCGTCGCAGAGTAATTCCTCTTTCCTTGTGCCCGATTTGTCAATGTCAATTGCGGGGAATATTCTCTTGTCCGCAAGCCTTCTGTCAAGCACAAGTTCCATATTTCCGGTTCCCTTAAACTCTTCAAAAATAACGTCGTCCATTCTTGAACCGGTTTCAATAAGGGCTGTCGCTATAATTGTCAAACTTCCGCCTTCCTCAATATTCCTTGCGGCACCGAAAAACCTTTTAGGCCTCTGTAATGCGTTTGAATCAACACCGCCGGACAATACTTTTCCCGAAGGGGGAACAATTGCGTTGTAAGCCCTTGCAAGCCTTGTGATACTGTCAAGAAGGATAACAACGTCTCTCTTATACTCAACAAGCCTCTTTGCCTTTTCAATAACCATTTCGGCAACGTGGACATGTCTGTCGGCAGGTTCGTCAAATGTTGAACTAATAACCTCTCCCTTTACCGACCTTTCCATATCGGTAACTTCCTCAGGCCTTTCGTCTATGAGAAGAACAATAAGGTAAATTTCCGGGTGGTTTGTTGTAATTGAGTTTGCTATTGATTGAAGAAGCATTGTTTTACCGGTTCTCGGAGGCGCAACAATAAGCCCTCTCTGTCCCTTGCCGATGGGAGTTAATAAATCCATAATTCTCGGGGACATATTTTTCGGGTCCCCGGTTTCAAGCCTTATTCTCTCCATCGGATAGAGAGGTGTCATGCTGTCAAACGTACCTTCCCTTTTAACGTTTGGCGGCTCAAAGTTAATTGCTTCAACCTTTATCAAAGCAAAAAATCTTTCTCCTTCTTTGGGGGGTCTAACCTGTCCCGATATGGTATCCCCTGTTTTCAACTCAAACTTCTTTATCTGGGAAGGGGAAACATAGATATCGTCGGGACCGGGAAGGTAATTATATTCAGGCGCTCTCAAAAAACCGAAACCTTCCGGAAGAATTTCAAGCACTCCTTCGGAGAATATAAGGCCGTTTTTCTCGGTCTGCGCTTTGAGTATCTGAAACATCAATTCGTTTGCGCTAACACCTTTGGGGACGTCTATTCCCAATTCTTTGGCAATTTTCTTTAATTCCTTTTCCTTTTTTTCTTTTAAATCTGCAAGACTGTAATCCATACAATTACTCCTTATAAAAATTATCTATGGTTTTTTTCAAATAATCTTCAAGTTTCTTTATTCCTTCGCCTGTTTTTGACGATACGGGGTAAAACCTGTAATCAGGCACTTTAAACTCTTTTTTCAACACTTCAAGATTTTTCCTTAATTGGTTTTTGGACAATTTATCCGTTTTTGTAGCGGCAATAATAAAGTCAATATCATTGTACACTAAAAATTCATATAATTCTCTATCTTTTTTTTGAGGCGCATGCCTTGAATCAATTAAAAATACAAGAATCATATAGTCCCTTGTGGTAATAAGGTATTCTTCAATCATTTTCTTCCACTGCTTCTGCATCTCCTTGCTAACCTTGGCATAGCCGTATCCCGGCAAATCAACAAGCAGAAACCTGTCGTCAACGTTGAAAATATTTAAAAGCCTTGTCTTGCCCGGCGTCTGACTTACCTTTGCAAGTTTTTTTGTGTTTGCCAACTTGTTTATAAGGGACGATTTACCCACGTTTGAACGCCCCGCAAAAGCAAGGTGAGGCAGTTCAATAGGCGGGAAATCCCTTATTCCAGTGGCACTTTTGACAAATTTAAAATTCTTCCCAATCATAAACTTTTTTTATTCAAAATCTCTTAACTCGTCAATTCGTGAAGGTTGAGGCGGCAATATGCTTTCTGTTTTAGAATAATGTTTGTTAAACAAAATCTCAATAACCTCGTCCATTGTTTTAACAAAATGAAACTGCATAACTCCTTTAATCTCTTCGGGAATCTCTTGAAGGTCTTTTTCATTCTCAAAAGGAAGGAGAACCTCGTAAATCCCGGCTCTGTGAGCCGCAAGCAGTTTTTCCTTTATGCCTCCTACCGGAAGCACCCTGCCTCTTAAAGTAATTTCTCCCGTCATTGCTATCTTATTAGGAACTTCCTTTTTTGTCAATGCCGAAAATATTGCGGAAGCGATTGTAATGCCTGCCGAAGGCCCGTCTTTGGGAATGGCGCCTTCCGGAATGTGAACGTGAATGTCCGTGTTTCTTATCTTTTCAATATTTATTCCAAATTTTTTGTAATTGGCTTTAATGTATGAAAATGCCGCTTTTACAGACTCTTTCATAACATCACCCAACTGTCCGGTTATGTCTATTTTCTCGTTTCCCGGCATTGTCATTACCTCAATAAAAAGGACGTCTCCGCCGGAAGGAGTCCATGCAAGGCCTGTGGCCACACCTATCTGCGGCTTTTCTTCCGCAACGCTTGCCTTATAAATGGGCACTCCCAACTTTTCGTAAACAAGTTTTTCGTTTATTTCAAAGTTTTTCTCAAACCTTTTTTTCTCAACTATGTCAACGGCGCATTTTCTAAAAAGTTTTTCAATAGTCCTTTCAAGAGTCCTTACCCCCGCCTCTCTGGTGTATTTCTCAATAATTACCTCAACCGCTTCCCTGCGGATTTTCGGGGAAAACTTTTTAAGCCCCGTTTCGGCAAGTTTTTTAGGGATTAAATGCCTTAACGCTATTTCAAGTTTTTCGTTAAAGGTGTATCCGGGAATGCGTATAATCTCAAACCTGTCCCTTAAAGGCGCAGGAATTGTGTCAAGCACGTTTGCGGTTAAAACAAAAAACACCTTGGACAAATCATAGTCAACGTCAAGATAATGGTCAACAAAGTGGGAATTTTGCTCCGGGTCAAGG
>JAMOUY010000400.1 GCA_027067895.1 Acidobacteriota bacterium | reverse complement strand
TAAGGGTTATGAAAAGAGAGTGTGTTCAGGATTTGCCTCCCTTTAACGGAATGCACAGGTTTTTTCCCACCCTTGTCAGAATGAAAGGCTATACAATTACCGAAATTCCGGTAAACCACAGAGAGAGGGTGAGGGGAAAGTCAAAATACGGTGTTTTAAACAGGGCTTTTGTCGGATTTAACGACGTTATGGCGGTAAGGTGGATGCTTAAAAGGTATTTGAAGTGGGAGTATAAAAAGACAAGCGATGATTTGAAGGAAAGCGAATGAATTGGGATAAATTCTTTCTAATCTGGGGTTTTGCGGCGCAGGCGATTTTTGCCGCAAGGTTTATTGTGCAGTGGATTGCAAGCGAGAGGGAGAAGAGAAGCGTTATCCCTATGGCTTTTTGGTATTTGAGTTTAACAGGCGGAATTATGCTTTTTATATACGCCCTTTACAGGAAAGACCCTGTGTTTATTTTGGGGCAGGCAAGCGGGCTTATTGTTTACATTAGAAACATTGTTTTTCGTTTAAGGGAAAAGAAAGAGATTGAGGGGGAAGGGAAGCAGGAAGCATGAGGATTAAGATATCCCTTTTTGCGTTAATTGTTTTCTTTTTCTTGCTGAATTTTTTGCCTTCATTTTACAGGGATTTGTGGGAGCCTGACGAACCGCGCTTTGTGCTTGTTGCAAAGGAGATGGTTGAGTCTGGGAATTTTGTTATGCCCCACAGAAACAAAAAGCCGTATCCCGACAAACCGCCCTTTTATTTCTGGACAATTGTTCTCTCTTCAAAACTGACGGGCGGGTTTAATACCCCTGCTGGGATTTTGCCAAACGCTTTGGCAGGCGCGTTTTCAATTTTGCTTGTTTTTCTCATTGCCTTAAAGTTGGGGTATTCGGAAGACATTGCCCTTGCTTCCTCAATGATTTTTGCTTCATGCGTAAAGGTCTGGTGGCAGTCAAGCCATGCGCAGATAGATATGCTTCTGTCTTTTCTTGTCTACCTTTCTGTTTACCTTGCGCTTCTCTATTTAAAGGACGGGAATAAAAAAGCATTAACTTTTTCGTTTTTCGTAATGGGGCTTGCCACTTTGACAAAGGGGCCTGTGGGTTTGATTATCCCGTTAGGCGGTGTTATTACCTATCTTGTCTGGACAAAAAGGTGGAAAGAGACAAGAATTTTTTATCCTTCTTCAATAATTGCCTATCTTTTCCCTGTTTTGCTGTGGCTTGTTTTGCTTGTAATTCAGGCTTTTTCAGGGGGCAATACCGCTTATCTTGAAAACATTCTATTCAAACAGACTGTTGTGAGGTTTGCAAAATCATGGCATCACTTTCAGCCTGTCTATTATTACGCAAAGGTGCTTTTGTACGACTTTTTCCCCTGGAGTATTTTTCTGTACTATTTCCTCTGGTATATCTGGAAAAACAGAAAAGAGATTAAATTAACAGATAGCCAGAAGTTTTTGCTTTCGTGGTTTTTGTTTACCGTTGCCTTTTTCTCAATTCCAAACGGGAAAAGAGGGCTTTACATACTTCCCATGTATCCTGCCATCTCAATCTTTGTGGCGGATTTTTTATACCGTTTAAGGGGAAAAAAGTTTTTAAAGATTACCGCAATCGTTCTTGGAATGATTTTGTTTTTGGCGGGATTTGGGATTTTCTTTTACGGATTGGACAAGTTTAAGATTCTTCCCTCTGCCGTGGGAATGTCTAATTTTGCATTGGGTCTGTTTCTGTTGTTTTTCTTTTTGCTTAAAAAGGAGAATGGTTTTAAGAATTACCTTTCGCTTGTAAGCGTTGTTGTCCTTTACTTTTTTATTTTTGCGGTTTCCGTTTCGTTTATTGTTTTTCCTTACCTTAACAAAAGAAATTCCATGAGGTTTTTTGTTAAAGAGTATGAAAGGTTTCTTGACAAAAACTCAAAGGTTGCAATTGCCCAATTCCGCTCTGCGCATGTTTTGTACGGAAACAGAAACCTGATTGAGTTTCCCTATCAGGACGAAGAGGACAACATAGATTTGTTTGTTGAGTATTTGAGAAAAACGCCGAATTCTTACGGCATTGTTAAAAAACTGTGGTGCGAAAGGCTGAAAAGAATGGGAATTCCTGTAAAGGTGCTTGCCAAAAGAAAGGTCGGAAGCAAGCATTTATGCTTTATCAAAATAGAGAAAGAAGGGGTGAAAAATGGGGAAAATTAAAGTTGCGATTGCGGAGAAAAACGGAAATCTTTCAAATACCCATTTCGGGGACTCTGACAAAATACTTTTTTACACCATAGATACAGAAAAAAACACCATTACCTTTGAAAAAGAGATGGACAATCCCTTGAAGGCTGTTAAGGAGGAGAATCACGGAAGCGAGGAGAAGTTGAAAAAGGCAATGGAGTTGTTGAATGACAGGGATGTTATCGTAAGCGGTATGCCTTCGCCTAACTTTAAGAAATTGAAGGAAAAATTCGGCAAAATACCGGTTGTTGTCCAGTCAACCGACAACATAAACATTGCCCTTGCAAGGATTTCCGACACTTTAAAGGAAATGCAGGAAGCGGGAGAGATAAAATTCAACAGAGGGTTTTACCTTCTGGTTTAAATGCGTGGCATTGAAAAAAATGTTATATAATTTTTGAAGAAGGTGCGATTTAGTTTAGTTGAATATCAACCTAAAAAATACAGGGAGTGGGATTATGGAATTGAAAGAGCATATCCTTGAATTGATAAGGCGTGCGTCAACGGACTTGCCCCCGGATGTGGAAGCAAGGCTTAAAAGGGCTTACGACGAAGCGGAAGAAGGTTCAACGGAGAAGAGTGTTTTCAACGTAATACTTGAAAACGTGAAACTTGCAAGGGAAAACTCAACGCCTATTTGTCAGGATACGGGACACGTTATCTTTTACGTTAACTATCCCCTTGGAATGAAGGAGTGGGAGATTACAGAAGAGATTAAAAAGGCTGTAATTGAGGCGACAGAGAAGAATTATTTGAGGCCGAATGCGGTTGACCCGATTACAGGAAAAAATTCGGGAAACAATATCGGGAAAAACGCCCCTTACATAACCTATCACTGCTGGGACAAGGATTACATTGAGTTTAAACTTATGCTTAAAGGCGGCGGAAGCGAAAACGTTGGAGTGCAGTATAAACTTCCAGACGCGTCGCTGAAAGCGGGCAGGGATTTGGAAGGCGTCAGGAAGGTTATAATTGACGCAGTTACAAAGGCGCAGGGATTCGGTTGCGCACCGGGCACGGTTGGTGTAGGAATAGGCGGAGACAGAGGGGTTTCCTATCTTCTTTCCAAAAAAACCTTTTTCAGGAAAATGGATTCAAAAAACGAAAATCCCGTGCTTGCCGAGTTTGAGGACAGACTTGAAAAGGAATTGAATTCTCTTGGTATAGGGCCCATGGGCTTTGGCGGAAAAACAACCGTTTTGGACGTTTTCGTGGACGCACAGCACAGGCATCCGGCAACCTATTACGTTTCGGTTTCCTATATGTGCTGGGCTTTTAGAAGAAAAACAATGATTGTTAAGTCAAACGGCGAGGTGGAATATGACGATTAAAATAAATCTGCCGGTTTCGGAAGAGGAAATTAGAAAGTTAAAGATAGGGGACGAGGTTTTGTTAAGCGGGACAATGGTTACCGCAAGAGACCAAGCGCATAAACTTATGGTTGAGAAAAAACCCGATTTTATAAGGCCCTATCTTAAAGACAGCGTAATTTACCACTGCGGTCCGGTTGTAAGAAAAAACGAAAACGGCGAGTGGGAGTTTGTTGCCGCAGGGCCCACGACGTCTTCAAGGGAAGAGCCCTATCAGGCAGATGTTATTAAAGAGTATCAGGTCAGGGGAATTATAGGCAAGGGCGGAATGGGAGAAAAAACCTTAAAAGGCTTGCAGGAAACAGGCGCAGTTTACTTTCACGCAGTCGGCGGGCTCGGCACCTTGCTTGCGAAAAGGGTTGTTAAGGTTAAAGAAGTTTTTATGCTTGAAGAGTTTGGAACGCCAGAGGCTTTCTGGGTGATTGAGGTTAAGGATTTCCCGGTGGTGGTCACAATGGATTCCCACGGAAACTCTCTGCACAAAAAGGTTTTGGAAGAGTCTTTGAAGAGGGAAAAGGAACTTTTGGGACTGTAAAGTTTTCCTTAAAATATGTTTTTCATGAGGGGGAATTTTCCCCCTTTTTTATTTTCTCCAAGTCCACCTAATCTTTATTGCTATCTGGTTGGCGGTAAGTTGTGAGTTAAACAGCGATTCCCCGTCAAATCTCTTCCAGTTGTAATTCCATACGAAGAAGATATCTTTCCCGGGTTCAATTGTATATCTGATTCTGTTGTTCATTCCTATTTCCCCGGTTGAGTAATTGTACTGGGTATAACTTGAAATTATAAAATCCGGGTTGAATGCGTAAACAACCTTTACCTGCCACAGTCTCTCAATAAAGTTTCCTTCCGGCAGGTATCCGTAATCGTTTTCAGCCTCAATTTGCAACTTTAAAGAGCCGTCTTTGCTGCTCCATGCAATATAGGTTTCCCATTGATTAAGCCTTCCGTCGTAAAAATTGCCGAACCATACTTGTCCGCCTGCCTGCAATGAGCGTGAGCGTGGCGAGTTTATTTCAATTCTCTCTCTGTTAAACCTGTATCCCCCTGCGGGAATTACAACTCCTTCGGCTATCTCAAAATTTTCTGGAAGAAATTCGTATTGGGGGGCGTAATTGAATTCAAAGTGATAGCCTTTCGGTGTTACAAGATTTATCGGTGCCGTAAAGATGCGCCATGATTCAATATGTCCTTTTAAATTCCTAACCTGTGAGCCGTAAAATTCAAAGAAAAACTGCCTGACATAGTTTCCAAACCATCCTTTCGGCCTTGGCTGAATTGCAATTCCCCCTCTCCAATGCTTTGTGCCGGGCCTTGGCAGAAAGCCCAATGCAGGGTTTAGGTTTTTTCCGAATTTTT
>JAMOUY010000399.1 GCA_027067895.1 Acidobacteriota bacterium | reverse complement strand
GCCAGATATTCTTGATTCCCTTGAAGAAATGCTCTTGCTAAACGGCTTTACAAATATTGAACTTGCCGAAAACGGAGAAGAAGCGATAAAAAAACTGAAAAACAAATGCTATGACATTGTTATCACCGACATAAGCATGCCGGGGAAAGACGGCTTTGAAGTCGTTAAATTTTTAAGAAAAAACCATCCTTCAAGCGTTCCGATTGTAATGACAGGCTATATAAATACCGACACGGCAATAAAATCTTTTAAATCCGGGGCTTACGACTTTCTAAAAAAACCGTTTAACAAAGAAATGCTTATTCTTGCCCTTGACAGGGCAATAGCCAAAAGAGCGGTAATTCTTGCCGATGAAAACTACAAAAAACTTCTTGAAGAAGAGGTTGAAAAAAGAACTGAAAAAGTCAGGGAATTGAATAAAAAAATCCTTGAACTTTATCAACTTGCCCAAAACACAAAAGAAACCATTGAACTTGACAAAGCGGTTGAAATATTTATTGACCATTCTGTAAGGCTTTTCAAACCTCAAAACTTTGCGGTGCTGCTCTACTCTTCAATTACCGACACGCTTCTTGTTAACAAAAACTTTTTCTCAAAAAACCGAACCGAGCCTGAAAGGTTTCTGTTTTCCGCAAAAGAATTTATCTTTACACAAAAAAAACAAACTCTAAATGCCGTTCACCTATTCAAGGACGACAGATATTCGGTACTTGTAAAACTTACAAGACACAACCACTTTTTGGGATTTCTATACATGGGATTCGGGGAAGAAGCGGACATAAGGCGACTTGACAGCAAACTGCTTGATTTATTTGTTTCCGAACTTGAAGCAAGTTTATACCACAACAGGCTTATTGAAGAGCACAATGAAAGAATGAAACAGATGGTTATGAATGCCGTAAAAACCCATGCATACTCTATTGAAGCAAAAGACCCATACACAAAAGGACACTGTGACAGAGTGGAAATTTACTCAACAATAATTGCAAAAAGACTGATAAAAGACGAAAGCGAACTTTTTAATTTCAGAATAGCCTGCATTCTTCACGACATAGGGAAAATAGGCATTGCCGACAATATAATTAGAAAACCGGGAAAATTAACCAAAATGGAATACGATGAAATGAAAAAACACCCTGTAATCGGAGCAAATATTGCGAAACCGCTATACGGAGACAAAATTGCCAGAATAATAAAATACCACCACGAATGGTATGACGGAAGCGGATATCCCGAAGGATTAAAAGGGGAAGAGATACCCCTTGAAAGCAGAATTATGATTATAGGAGATACTTATGATGCAATGACTTCAACAAGGCCTTACAGAAAAGCAAAATCCCACAAAGAGGCTTATGAAGAAATTTTAAGATTTGCGGGTAGACAATTTGACCCTAATCTTGTTAATATTTTTACTGAGGTTTATGACGAATTCAAATCTGTTAAAACGGAAGGAATAGACTTGGATATAACTTTATAGGAGGTTTAAGATGGCAGAAGAAAAGGGAATGAGCAAGTTAATTTTTACGGTTTTTGTTATTGTCCTGCTTGCTTTTCTGTTTTTTCACTTTTACAAGGTGAATAACATTGAAAAGCAGTATCAGGCTACAATGAAAACAATTACCGCCCAGTTAAAGGAAGCAAGCAAAGAGATTGTTTCCTTAAAGGGTGAAGTTGACGTTTTAAAACTGAAACTTGAAATTGCAAGTATTATCAACGAAGTTGCAAAAAACAATTTCGGTATTGCGGAAGACAAAATCAACGCTCTTGTTTCAAAACTTGAAGCAAAAAAACACAAAAATATTGACGAAATCAAAAAATTGAAAGAGCAGATTGACATTTTATTCACCAAAAAAGACAACAATCAAATTATTGAAGCGCTTGGAAAACTTCAAAAAGTTATTGAACAGCAGTAAACTTTTGAATTAAGTTGAAACGTTAAAGGGGGAATTTCCCCCTTTTTTTATTTTCCCGAAACCGTTATTCCGTTAAACAAAACCGAAGGCGTTAAAACGCTTGAAGATTTAAAAACATCGCTGCCAACCTCTTTTATATTGTCAAGCATGTGTTGAAAGGTTGAAGAAACGGTAAACTCGCTTATGGGAAATGCAATCTTTCCGTTTTCAATAAAAAACCCCTCTGCGCCTCTTGAATAATCTCCCGTTTTTATGTTTGCGCCCTGCCCTTTCAAAGAAGTAATCAAAATTCCCTTATCAATTTCTTTAATAATTTCATCAAGGGATTTTTCCCCCGGCTTAATCGTTAAATTTGAATACCCGCCTGCCGAAGCGGTTGTTTTCAAGCCAAGCCTGTTTGCAGAATAGACGCTTAAAAGATAATTTTTCACGACGCCTCTTTCAATAAGGTTTACAAGTTTTGACTTCACTCCGTCGCTGTCAAAAAGCCTTGAACCAAGTCCGTGTTTTAAAAGAGGATTGTCTTCAATTGTCAAAATATCGCTGCCTATTTTTTTATTCAAACTGTCAACAAGAAAACTCTCTTTTTTGTAAAGCCTTGTCCCGCTTAACGCAGACGCTATTGAAGAGAAAAAACCTGTCGCAGCAACATTCTCAAAAACAACGGGATAAACCCCTGTTTCAGGTTTAACCGAACCCTTTTTTGCCAAAACTCTTTCAACAGCCTTTTTCGCAACTTCGTTATCGGAAGACAGTAAATTCTGTTTCACAGCATAATCCCACCAGCCTGCCCTCTGCTTTCTTCCTTTATTTTCGGAATTTTCCGCACTGTCTTCAATAATCAAACTTATTCCCTTTCCAAAATAACTCTTCTCAAACCCGTCGGCAAAGAGATAGGAATTTGCAAAAACGGTTATTCCGGCATAAACTGAGTAAAAGGCTCCGGCAGACTTAACCTTATCCGACATGGAAAGGGACAAATTTTCCAATTCAACGGTTTTTTCAATAAGATTTTCCGCATCGGCAAAAAGCGCTTCTTTGTCAAACAAATCAAGGTCTGCTTTCGCCTTGCCAATAAGTTCCCTTTCGGGAATTACAAAATAGGGGTCTTTTTCAACAATTTCAAGAAGCCCGAAAAGATAATTTATCAATTCCCCCGTTTTTTCTCTGCTTAAATAATTTCCGCTTACAGTTGCCGTTTTTCCGTTTAAAGCACCGACAATTGTAATTGGAATACTTTCGGAAAAACTTACATTTTCAATCTTTCCGTTTAAAACGTTAACCTCTATTGACTGACCTGCGGAAAGATAAATTTTAAGATAATCAAATTTGCTTCTGTATTCCTTTACAAGATTGTATGCCTCGTTTATGTAAAAATCCTTCGTCTTCATACCTCGGCACCCCCGACAGTAATTTCGGCAATCCTCACAGTCGGCATTCCTATGCCCACAGGGACTGCCTGGCCTTTCCCGCAAATCCAGTTTCCCGAAGAAAACTTCAAATCGTGTCCAACCATGTCAACCTTTGTCAAAACGTCGGGGCCGTTTCCTATAAGCGTCAGATTCTTAACCGGATATTTGACTTCTCCGTTTTCAATAAAAAAACTTTCGTCAGGAACAAAAACAAAATCCCCGCTTGCTATGTCAACCTGCCCGCCTGCAAAGGAAAGGCACAAAATCCCTTTTTTAACCGATTTTATTATGTCTTCCGGATTGTCTTCCCCTCTGTCCATATAGGTTACCCTCATTCTCGGAATTGGATTGTATTGAAAAGACTCTCTTCTTCCGTTGCCTGTTAAGGGAATGCCGACAGCCTTTGCATTCAGTTTGTCGGTCATAAAGGTTTTTAAAATACCTTTTTCAATCAAAACCGTTTTTTCGGTAATTGTCAACTCGTCGTCAAAGTTTAAACTTCCCGTATTTCCGGGTATTGTCCCGTCGTCAACAATTGTGCAAAGGGATGAAGCAACCTTCTCTCCCACCCTTCCCGTGTACGCCGAAGACTTTTTCCTGATAAAATCCGCTTCAAGGGGGTGTCCAACAGACTCGTGTATTAAAACCCCGGATTCCCCCGCGCCTAAAACAACAGGCATAACACCTGCCGGCGCAGGCTTTGCGTCAAGGTTTTGAATCGCCTTTTTGCAGGCTTTGTCCGATACATTTTTTAAAATATCGCCGTTAATCAATTCGTATCCGCCCCTTTTTGCAAAACCGCTTCTTCCGAATTCCCTCTTTCCGTCTCTTTCTGCAACAACGCTTAAAGACAGGGAAACAAAAGGCCTTGTGTCAAAGCCGTATTGTCCATCGGAATTTACTATAAAAATCTTTTTCACTTTATCGGAAATACTGGCGTCAGCCCGCTTAATCAAATCGGAATGCCTATATGCCAGACCTGTAATTTCTTTCAGCAACTTTACCCTTTCTTGAAGACGGAAATCTTTAAGAATCAAGGACGCCGAATAGAGAGATAATCCCTTTACTTCCGAAAAGTTAACCGGGAAAGTTAAAGTATTTCTTTGCGAAGCGATTGATGAGGCGAATTTGCCTGTCTTGATTATGGATTTTAAATCAAAACTCTCGCAGTAAGCATAGCCCGTTGTCTCCCCTTCAACAACCCTTACACCGACTCCCCCCGACTGGCTTGTTTTAGCGATTTTTACAATATCGTCTTCAAAGGACACGTTTACCCTTTCGGTAAACTCAAAGTATAACTCTGCGAATTGCCCCTTTTTTAAAATTTCGGCAAAAACCCTGTTTGCGTCTTCAAGGGTAAAGCCGAAAAATTCAAATCCGTCCATTTACTTTCCTATTTTTTTTACATCCTCAATTAAAATGTCATAGTAATAGCCGAAACCGAAATCCTTTTTTGTCTCAACCTTTCCCTCAATCTCCACAACGTCCCCGACCTTAAACTTTTCCTTTGTGGTTGCCGTAATATCTTTATCGGTTGAAGCATCTTTAAGGTGAATCCAGTTTTTGCCCATAATGGCCGGAAGGAATTTTACCACAACACCTCTCAATTTTACGGTTTTTCCTTTAAAGTTTTCAGGCTTT
>JAMOUY010000398.1 GCA_027067895.1 Acidobacteriota bacterium | reverse complement strand
TTTTATAGAGACGCATTCAAATGCAAAAAGACTTTTGGTAAACGAAGATATTATGTATGTGGCGGAAGGTTTAAGCGGAAAAATTGACGTTTACAAAATTGTTTACGAAGGCACAAAGGTTTACACCGCGCCTATAAACGGAAGCGGGAAGGTGGAAATTTTTAATTCCTGCGGAAAAGAATCGTTGGTGGATGTTGCCGTTTACAACAACCTTAAACCCGTTCAGTTTGAAAGAGTAAAAGTTTCTCCCGGAAAATCGGTTGTTTTGAATTTGCAAAAGGGCGATACCGTAAAATGTTTTTCAGCTTCAAACGAAACAGAAATTGCTTACTCGCCCTATGCTTTTTTGAAAACTTCGGTGATTTTGCAGGGTTCTTCTTCGTCTTTTATGAAAGGCAAAATAAGTCCCTTTTCTTTTTATCAAATTCTTTCTTTGGAAAATCTGTCGGATAAAAACGGGTATTTTAAGGTTAGATTTTTTGATATAGACGGCAAAGTTGTTTTTGAGAAAGACTTTTTTATTGAGGCGGGAGACAGCATAAGCGTTCCCTTTCTGCTAAACGGCTATTACGATTTTACTGTTTGGGGCGATGGGAATTTTACCGCAACTTTGTGTCAGTTTGGAATGACAGGTACGTATTTGGATTATCTTATGCCGATTAATGCCGAAAGGTATTGATTTTAGGTTTGAAAATAATTATATTTGTGTTGTGAGCGGGCATAGCTCAGTTGGTAGAGCGCAAGCTTCCCAAGCTTGAGGTCGCGGGTTCGAGGCCCGTTGCCCGCTCCATTTTTTTTGAATTTCCTGACGCTATTCAGATTTCAATAATATCTTCAAGTTTTCTGTAATCGGCAAATTCTGAAACTATTATTTTCGGCGATTTGATTTTTGCATGTATTTTCCCTTTTTCCGCTTCAAAAAAATCTTTGCATTCAATTTTTCCCTCAATTGTTCCCTTAACAATGGCGCATTTTGTTTTTATGTTTCCTTTTGCAACTCCTTCTACGGTTAGGCAGTTTGAAACCTCAATTTCGCCTTCGGCAATGCCGTAAATTTCAAGGTTTCCGTTTACCTTTAATTCTCCTTTTAAACGATGGGATTTTTCAATTACGGATTTTTCTGCCAATTATAGTCCCCTTGTTTTTCTGTAAGTTTTCAGTCCTTCTTTTAAAATTACCATTGCCCTGTCAAGGTCTTTTGTGTTTAGAATGTACGCTATTCTTATTTCGTCCATTCCAAGTCCTTCCGTTGCGTAAAATCCGTTTCCGGGGGAAATAAGTACCGTTTCGTTGTCAAGTTGGTATTCTGTAAGCATGTATGTTGCAAAATCAACGCAGTCTTTTATGGGAAGTTTAACAAGCATATAGAATGCCCCGTTTGGCATTTTGCAGAATGTTTCTTCCATATCGTTTAAATGTTTCATTATTGTGTCTCTTCTTCTTTTGTATTCGTTTCTGATAGACGAGTAATATTCTTCGCCTAATTTATGCACTTCAATTGCTCCCAGTTGCTCAATGGTAGGCGGGCAGAGCCTTGCCTGTGCCATTCTTGTTATTGCCGACATTAACTCTTTGTTTTTTGAAACAACGCATCCCAATCTTGCCCCGCAGAGGGAAAATCTTTTGGATAAAGAGTCTGTTATTATTCCGTATTCGTCAAAATCGTCTTTTTCAAGAATTGAGTTGTGTTTTCCTTCGTAAACAAATTCTCTGTAAACCTCGTCGGATATGAGAAAAAGGCTGAATTTTTTGCATAAGGTTTTCAACTGCTCCAACTCTTCTTCGCTGTATGCGTATCCTGTCGGGTTTCCCGGATTGCAAATCATAATCGCTTTTGTTTTGTCGGTTATTTTGTTTTCAATTTCGGCAATTGAAGGCAGTGCGTATCCGGTTTCTGCCTTTGATAAAACGGGGACGATTTTTACACCCGCCATGTTTGCAAATCCGTTGTAGTTTGCGTAAAAAGGCTCGGGGATAATAACCTCGTCTCCCGGGTCGCAGACTGCGGAAAGCGCAAATATTATCGCTTCGCTTCCTCCCGTTGTTACCACTATATCTTCCCAGCCAACGTTTATTCCGTAAGACTGATAGTATTTTGCAAGCGTTTTCCTGTATTCGGGAAGCCCCGTGGACGGACCGTATTTTATGACTTTTTCTTTCAGGTTTTTTATTACGTTTAAATACTCTTCCGGTGTTTCAATGTCAGGTTGTCCGATGTTTAACTGATAAATTCTGTCTCTTTTTTCTTTTGCCTCTAAAAACGGCTTTTCAAGTCTTCTCATTGGCGATGAAGGCTGTGTTTTCCCTCTTTCAGAAATTTTCGGGCTCATATCAACTCCTTTTGCTTTTTTACTGTTTTATTTTAGAGGAAAAATTTTTTTTGGAAAAGTAAAGATTTTATTTCAGGGTTTTGCATTGGGCTAAAATTTGCCCGATTTCTTCTTTTAAGATTTCGCCGATTTCCTCGAAATTTTCTTTTTCTTGGCATTTTATAAGTTTGTTAAGGGATTTTAGCGCTTTGTCAAGAATATCGTTTTTATTTTCAAAATTTACCGTGTCAATGTATGACAATACCGAATTTAATCCTTCAAGAATTGTTTCAAGCAGTATGTTTGCCCTTGTTAAGTCGTAGAGTTTGAAAGCGTTTGCTGCGGGGATAATTTTTTCTTCTATTTCTTTTATTGTTTCCAAAAACATTTTGTTTGTTCTGGATTTGAATTTTTCTATGTCTTCAAGGAAGACAATAATGTTGTGATATTTTGAAGGATTTATTTCTTTCAGTTTTTCTTCGTCAAAATCGGTTACAACCCATCCGTCAAGGCTTACTTTTTCTATAACTGCGTTTCCGTTTTGTTGTTGAATAATCTCGTTTAGTAGAGATTCAAGGGAACGATGGCGTTTTTTTGTTTCAGGTTTTACCTGAATTTTCATAAATTTTCCTTTATGCAAATAGTCTTACAATATTGTATGCCACTGCAAAATAGATTATTGTTCCCAAAATATCGTTTGACGCGGCAACAAAAGGGCCTGTTGCAACGGCTGGGTCAACACCGATTTTTTTGAGGAATATCGGAAGAAAACTTCCGTAAACCGATGAAATTATTATGGCTATAAACATTGCTATTCCGACCGACGTGCTAATTAGTACTTTTGGCAAATTGACCGGTTTGGCAAGTATGTAGGCAAATGCAAATGCAATTGTCGCATATAAAAGCCCGATTATTATTCCCACTTTAAACTGTGTGCTGAATACGTCTTTCCAAATGCTTCCTTCCATTTCGTTTATTGCCAATTCCCTTGCCATAATTGTTGAACTTTGAATTCCTATGTTTCCCGCAGCGGCGTTAATCATAGGCATAAAAACGACAAAAATGGCGAAGTATGAAAATTTTACCGAAATTAAGTCAAGCAAAGACGCAACCACGAAGGTGCCGGCAAAAGCGGGCAAAAGCCACGGAAGCCTGATTCTTGCAATTTTGAAAGGATGTCCTTTGTATAGAATTTCCTCTTCCGACGTACCTGCCAACCTGTAAATATCTTCGGCAGCCTCTTCCTTGATAATGTCAATAACGTCGTCAACCGTAATAATACCTACCAATTTTCCGTCGTGGTCAACAACCGGAATGGCAAGCAAATCATATTGGGAAACAAGTTTCGCAACCTCTTCTTGGTCTGTGTCAACCCTGACGGAGATTATATCCTTCTGCATTACGTCTTTTAGTTTTGCATTGGGGTTTGAAAGAAGAAGTTGTCTCAAAGACATTACCCCGGTAAGCCTGTTGTTGTCGTCAACAAGGTAGAGGTAAAACACCATTTCGGCCTTGTCTTCAAGTTTGTGAAGTTGCTCTATGGCTTCTTTTACCGTAAGGTTGTGGTTAAGGTAAAAGAAGTCGGTTGTCATTATTCTTCCGGCCGTTTCGTCCTGATAAAGCAACTGCTCTTCAAACTTTTCGTTGTCTTCAAGAAGTTGAATTATTTTTTCTTTTTTCTCTTCATCTTCTATGTAGTCAAGTATGGCAACCGCGTCGTCCGTGCTTAAAAGCCTTAAAATTGATGCGATTGTTTCGGCGTCAAACAAATTTAAAATGCTTTGAATTAGGTGCTCTTCAAGTTCAACAAGAACTTCCGATGCCTTTTTTATGTTGTTTTCTATCATGAATTTGAAAAATTTGTCTCTGTTTATCGGTTTCAGTATCTCTATTGCGGAAGCAATGTCGGAAGGGTGAGCCTTGTTTATAAGGTTTTTCAGGTTTGCAACCATGTTGCGTCTTAAAAATTTTCTAATTGATTCCGCAAGCAAAAGTATTTTTGAATTCAATTAAATCTCCTTAACTAAAAATTCAGTCTATTATAACGCATCCTTAATTTAAGGACAAACTTAATAACGTAAACTCCGAAGAAAAATCCCCCGATATGGGCAAACCACGCAACCCCTCCTATGCTTTGGTTTACTCCGAGGGAAACTATGCCGTTTATGATTTGAAAAAGTATCCAAAATCCGATTAAAATTGCCGCAGGCATTGTGAAAATTCGGATAATAAAAAAGAAAAAGAAGAAAACATACACGTTTGCATTCGGATAGAGAAGCATATATGCGCCCAATACCGCCGAAACCGCCCCGCTTGCCCCGATTACAGGCATTGTGGATGTGGGGTTAAAGATAGTGTGAATGATTGCCGCCGCAACTCCGCCTGCTATGTAGAAGAGAAAAAAGTTAAAATGCCCTAAAAAGTCTTCAACATTGTCTCCGAAAATCCACAAATACCACATGTTACCGACAAGGTGTGCAAGGTTTGCGTGCAGAAACATTGAAGTGAAAATTGTTAAAGCGGGATGGACGTAAGGGGAAACCGCAAGGTTTTGCATGTGGAGAAACTCAACCGGAATAAGCCCGTAATTCATTACAATTGCCTGAAAATGCTCCATTCCCCCCGATATTGAAACAAAGTAAAAAAACACGTTTAAAAGTATTATTCCCAAAGTTATGTATGGAAATGTTGTTGAAGGGTTATCGTCCTTAAAC
>JAMOUY010000397.1 GCA_027067895.1 Acidobacteriota bacterium | reverse complement strand
GGGGACCGGGAAAGAAGTCTATGTTGTATTCGTTTACGATTTTCAAAGCCTCGTCAACCGTTGCGGCTTCGTCAAGAATTTTCCTGACCATTAAAACCGAAGAAATAGTCTCTTTGTTTTTGTCGGAAGGGACAGGCTCTTTTTTCACCATAGCGATTGCAATAAAAAGACCCTTTTCGTTAACCCCGTCAAACGGGGAAATGTATGCCCCTACCGCATTGATTTTGTCCATCAAACCGCAATTTCCCTTAACGCTTAAATAAACTCCATCGGTAAGGGAAAGGGAAGCATACCTCTTGCCTTCAATTTTATGGGAAATCACAACAACGGGCACGGCTTTGTACCAGTCAAAATTTCTCCCGTAAATAGTGCCGTCTATGGAATTTGCCGCAATAAGAGAACAAAAAATATCGTTGTTTCTCTTTGTTGCCTGAGGGTAAAACATTTTTATCATTCTCTTCAACTCTTTTGAATTTTTGGGAAGAAAGGGATTTTCCCCGTAAAAATCAAGTTTCAAAACCGGATAATCGCTCACCTTCTCCAAACTCATCATTGTTGCAATCGGATACTTCAAAGAAAGCAACACAAGAAAAACCACTGCAACGGCAATACTTTTTAAAGCAGTTTTCATTAAAATCCTCCAAAAAACAAATTGTATTTTAACCTTTTTTCTTCTTACCTCAACTTACTCAAAAACAAAGGTTTCAATGCCTTCTTTCTCGCAAAGGGAAACAAATTTCTCGGCATCGGATTTGTCCCCGACAATTGCGCCGTAATGCATGGGCACGGCAATATCGGGTTTTATAGCCTTTGCCGCCTCAAAAGCCTCTTCCGCAGTCATAACATAGGTGCCGCTTACCGGAAGAAGGGCAATGTTGCATTTAAAATCCTTCATTTCGGGGATAAAGTCGGTATCTCCCGCATGATAGATTTTAATTCCGCCGAAATCAACAATATAGCCCACCCATTCGTTTTCCTTCGGGTGAAACTTTTTATTTACGTTGTATGACGGCACAGCCTTAAAACCTATTCCCATTACCTCTCTCTCGTCCGACGGATTAACTTTGACAACTTTGTATCCCTTTAACTGGTCCGCGCCGTTTTCGGGACAGACAATAACGGTGTCCTCTTTTGCAATTTTCTCAATATCTTCAAGGGACAGGTGGTCGTAATGGGGATGGGTTATAAAAATTATGTCCGCCTTTTTTGAATAATCCTTCAATTTATAGGGGTCAAAAAACACGTTCATTCCGTTGTGTTTAACCAGAAAACCGTCGTGCCCGAGCCATTTAACGTTTTCTTTGAGAAAATCCCTAAACATCCTCCCCTCCCTAAAATTCTTTTTTAACGCTTTTATTTTAGCAAAAAGACTATTGCCTTACCTAAAATTATCCCGAATAATTTCAATAAAATCATTCTTGACATAAGGGAAAGCCATCTTTATAATTTATCTTGCCTTGCGGAGGAGTGGCCGAGTGGTTTAAGGCGGCGGTCTTGAAAACCGTTGTGGGGTGTCCCCCCACCGTGGGTTCGAATCCTACCTCCTCCGCCATTTTAATTTGAAACGTTCTTTCAAATTGCGTATATTATTAATGGACTTGCGGAGAGATGCTGGAGTGGTCGAACAGGGCTGCCTGCTAAGCAGTTGTCCCGGATTATCGGGACCGAGGGTTCGAATCCCTCTCTCTCCGCCATTTTTTTTGTCTTTTTTTTACTTTTCCGCTTTTACAATCAGGATATAGATGAAAATCGGGGTGCCGATAATTGCGGTGATTACTCCAACGGGGAGAATTGAGGGATAAAACACCTTTACCGCTATCGCCTGGCAGAGGGAAAGCGCCCCGCCGCCTAAAAAGAATGCGTAAAAAACAGAATTTGAATGCGTTATGCCGAAGAGTTTTTTTGAAAGATGGGGAATAATTATCCCCACAAACCCTATGGGGCCCGCAACCGCAACGGAAACCGAAACCGCAATTCCGCACACCGCTATAAAAACAAGCCGTTCCCTTGCCGTGTCAAGCCCCTTTGTCTTTGCAAGGGTTTCGCCAAGCAGAAACAGGTCAAGTTTTTCAGCGTTAAAGAGAAAGAAAACAAGAATAATTGCCGCACCGGCGGCAAGGGGCAAAATGCCTTTTAAACCCGCGGTTGAAATTCCCCCAAGAAGCCACCTTGTAATCTCAAAAGTGTCGTATTGGTTTGCATAGTATTGAAAAAAAAGTATCAAACTTCCGAAGAAAAAGTTTAACGCAACTCCCGAAAGCAGAATTGTTTGGGAAGAGGCATATTTTACGGCGGAAATTACCGCAAAAATCAATAAAATAGCAAAAACGCTTCCCGCAAAGGCAAAAAGGGAAAGGGGAAGGTTAACAAAGTTTTTCAGAAAAACAATGTAAACAACCGCACCGAAAGACGCACCGGAAGAAATGCCAAGGGTGTAAGGGGTTGCCAAAGGATTGTCAAAGATTGTCTGAAACACAAGCCCGCAAACCGAAAGTATTCCCCCGACAAGAAAGGCGGTTAAAAACATTGCAAGCCTTATGTTTTTCAGAATAAAAAAATCCTGCGAGGTTAAACCCGAAATTTTAAGTGTCGGGAAAAAGAAAACAAAGGACAGGGAAAGGCACACAATTGTAAGAGCCGTCAATACCTTTTTAAGCCAATCAGCCATACACCCTTCTTAAAAAAGTTTTTTCCGTTAATACGGTTAAATCCCCTTCAAGTTTGTCAACAATCTCTCCGTTTTTCATAACAAAAACCCTTTGGGATATTTTTTTTACGTGTTCAAGGTTGTGGGACACAAAGAAGACGGTTTTATTCTTCTCTTTTACAAGTTTTTCAATCAGGTCAATTACCGATTCCGCCCTGTAAACGTCAAGATGGGAAGTCGGTTCGTCAAGAAGAAGGAAATCGGCACCCTGAACAAGCGCCCCGGCAATTAAAACCTTCTGCACCTCTCCCCCGCTTAACAGATAGATTTTTCTGTTAAAAAAACTCTCAATTTCAAGAAAGGAAGAAACTTCCCCTATTGCGTCCTTTAACCCTTCTCCCCCCTTAACGGCAGTGTATGGGTAAAGGGAAAGTTTCAAAAAATCAATTACAGTCAACTCTATTCTTTTTTCAATCAACTGGGGCACATAGGAAACGCAGGAAGCAAGTTTTCTCTGCGAAAATTCGGAAATGTTTTCACCGTTTATCAAAATTTCCCCCGTATAATCCCTGCAAATTCCCGCAATGCACTTTAAAAGTGTTGACTTTCCGCTTCCGTTTTCCCCAATAAGGGAAACGCACTCCCCTTTTTTAACGTTTAAGTTTATTTTTCTTATTATTTTTCCGTAAGATAAATCTTTTACCTGAAGCATTTATTTACTTTCTTCAACCCGGTTAATAACTGGTCAAGCCCGCTTCCCGCATGAAGCAGTTTCTTTCCGTAAAAGAGGTAAACGTTTCCCTCTTTGCATGCCGAAAGCATTTTAAGTTTTCCGTCTTTGCAGGGGTTAAAGCATTCCCTTTCGGAAGAAAGAATAAAGATAAAATCGGGATTGAGGGAATAAAAAGACTCGTAAGATAACTCCGGATACGGGACTTTTGAGTTTTTTAAAACATTTACAAAACCAAGTTTTTCAAAAACCTCGGTAAAATAATTGTCCCCGCAGGCGTAAATCTTTTCCCTTCCCCCGCCTAAAATTACAAGTATTTTTTTTCCTCCGCACCTGTTTTCCCTTTCAAGGGATTTCTGTTTCCCTTTCAAGGCTTTTATCTTTTTTTCAATAATTTCTCTTTTTATCCCCAGTTTTTCCCCTATGATTTTATAACTCTCAAACGTATCTTTAAGGGTTAAGAAACTTAAAAAAACGGTTTTTTTAAGCAGAGAGGGGAAATTATTCAGTTTTTTTCTGTGGGATTTTTCCGCAAAAATTATGTCGGGGTTTAAGTCTATCAGTTTCTCAATATTTAAATCGTAATAGCCCCCTATCCTCTCAACCTTCAAATTTTCAGGCAAAACCGCAAAATCGCTTACAGCAACGAGTTTTTCCCCGCAACCGTAATCAACCACAATCTCCGCCGCAGAAGGGAAAAGAGAAACTATGCCTTTTGAATAGGAAAAAAAAGCAAAAAAGAGAAATACAAAGACAAAGTATCGCTTTATCAAAAAAATCCCCGTTTAAATTTTGTCGTTTAAATCCGCCATTTCAATTGCGGTTAAAGCGGCAGCCCAGCCTTTGTTTCCCGCTTTTGTGCCCGCCCTGTCAATTGCCTGTTCAACGGTGTCGGCGGTAATAATTCCGAAAATAACGGGAACGTTTGTTTTTAAACTTACGTTTGCGATTCCCTTTGAAACCTCTGCGGAAACATAGTCAAAGTGGGGGGTTTCCCCTCTGATTACGGCGCCGAGGCAGATTACCGCGTCAAAATTTTTCTTTTCCGCAAGTTTCTGTGCGGTTAATGGAATTTCAAAACTTCCCGGCACCCATACAACGGTTATGTCGTTTTCGTCGCAATGATGCCTTTTAAGGCAGTCAAGCGCCCCGTCAAGAAGCCTTGTTGAGATAAAGTCGTTAAACCTTGAAACAACTATGGCAAACTTTTTGCCCTTTGCGTTTAACTTTCCCTCAATAATTTTCATAAATCACCTCTATAAAAAGTTTAATCTATGTTTAACTGATGCCCCATCTTTTCCTTTTTTGTTTTCAGATACTTATAGTTTGCGGGATTTGGTTTAATCTCAATCGGCACCCTTTCCACAATCTCCAAATCATAGCCTTTCAAGGCAATTACCTTTGTGGGGTTGTTTGTCATAAGCCTTATTTTCTTAATTCCCAAATCCTTCAAAATTTGGGCGCCTATTCCGTAATCCCTCAAATCGGGCTTAAAACCTAATTTGCAGTTTGCTTCAACAGTGTCGTGCCCTTCGTCCTGAAGTTTGTATGCAAGAATTTTGTTTCTCAAGCCTATTCCCCTGCCCTCGTGGGGAAGGTAAACCACAACCCCGCCTTCCTTTTCAATCATTCTCAAAGATTCCGCCAATTGGTCTC
>JAMOUY010000396.1 GCA_027067895.1 Acidobacteriota bacterium | reverse complement strand
TTCCATTTGTATGAAATCCAGAAATTTCCCGCTTTGCCGTGCGTGGTTGAGTTTTCCCCCTTTAAAGAGGTAGCAACAGCCTGATAGGACAAGTCCCATTTTTTTATCTGGTTTGCCCCGTCTATTGAGACAACCTGATTAAAGTATGAACCGAAGTTTCTTAATATGTAAAATCCGCCTATGTAATTTCCGGGGGAAAAGGTGTAATTTCCCCTTAATACGTTCCAGTAAACGTCTCTGTTTAATCCGCTTAATCCGAATCTTTCTCCTGGTACGTCTTTTTCCATTGCCGAGATTACAGCAAATCCCGCTTTTTTGCCTTTTGTTGAGAATTTAAGTCCGTATTCAGGTTTTACAATGTTTCTTGTGTAAACAAGTTCTATCGGGGAAGAAAAAGACTCCATGCCGTCCATAAAAAACGGCCTTTTTTCCTTAAAGTAAACCGGGTATCTGTTGTTTATTTCCTGATAAACGTCATCTGCTTCAATCTGGGAAAAATCCGGGTGAATGGTAAACTTTGCGGTTGTGTTTGCCGAAAAGTCGTATTCTCCCGTTAATCCTAAACTTAACTTTTGATATGAGTGGGAGTTTTCCCCTCCCCAGTCTTTAACCGTGTTTTTTGAATAGGACAAAACCGCTTCCGGGATAAGTTTTAGTTTTCTTCTTCCTGCTTTTTCAATATGGCTTACCTCAAGTATTGCAAACCCGTTTTTTATATCATTTGAGTTTCTGTCTCTTGAAAGGGAACTTATTATTTCCATAAAGTCTCTTGGGATATACCTTTGAGCCTGAAAGTACCATTTTGAATTGCCGTTTTTGTCTGCTTTTATATTTATGCTTGCAAAAGGAATGGCAATTTCAAGAGTCCATCCCCAGTTATAAAACTTTGTAGCATGTTTGAAATCAATTTCTATATCTTGACTTCCTCCGTTTGTAAAGTCATCTATTGAATCTGAAACGTCATTCATTGAAGACACTGCTATTGAATAAAATTGTTTACAATCGCCAAAAGGATTAAATCCGATGTAAATAGAATCTATATCGCTCCATACATTATCTCTTCTTCTTCTTATTTTTTTTATTTTTTCGGGATTTGTGTCATAGCATTTAAAGGCAAAAACAATCTCTTTCCCGTTGTGAAAGATGTACATCTCTGTTTTCTGGGTTGGTTTAATGTTGTTGCCCGGGTTGGTTTGGACAAACTTGTCCCAGAAAAAAGCGTGTTTATATGCCTCTTCGTCAAGTATGCCGTCAACCTTTATTTTAGCCCCCTTTAAGTATGGGATTTTAAACACCGGATTATTTGCCATAATCTTTGTTTGGAAGATAATGATAAATAAAAGTAAAAAAAATTTTTTCATGTTTCCTCCCTGCGTAAAAAGTCTAAAATAAATACGAAAACAAAATGAAAAGGTTTAAAAAAACAAAAATATTATATTCATTTTTCCTGTTAAAGTAAAATTTCAAAATAGAGGTTTTAATAGAGGAAGGGGAAGGGGAAAGAAAACCTCTCCCCTATTTAAATTAACTCATTGCTTGGTCTAAATCGGCGATTAAATCCTCAACGTTTTCTATTCCCACGGAAAGCCTTACCAATCCGTCTGTAATTCCGGCCTGCTCCCTTAATTCTTTGGGCATTCCCGCATGTGTCATTGATGCAGGATGCTGGATAAGGGATTCCACTCCGCCCAAAGACACCGCAAGGGTGCAAACCTTAACCGAGTTCATCATTTTCTTTCCTGCTTCAAGTCCGCCTTTTAACTCAAACGAAATCATTGCGGAATATCCCTTCATTTGTTTTTTTGCAACCTCATGCTGCGGATGGGATTTAAGCCCGGGATAGAAAACCTTTTCAACCTTCGGGTGGTTTTCAAGAAATTGAGCAATTTTCATTGCATTCTGGCAATGCTTTTCCATTCTCAAAGCAAGGGTTTTTATGCCCCTTAAAACAAGAAACGCTTCAAGCGGGGAAATAATTCCGCCTAAATGCTTGTGGGTTGAGTTTAACGCTTTGTAGTCTTCTTCCGTTTTTGCAATAACACAGCCTGCGACAACGTCGGCGTGTCCGTTCAAAAACTTTGTCATTGAGTGAAGCACAATATCTGCGCCCAAGGTTAAAGGCTGCTGTAAAACAGGTGATGAAAATGTGTTGTCAACCACAAACTTTGCACCGATTTCTTTTGCAATTTTGGAAATCTCTTCTATATCGCTGACAACAAGTGTTGGATTGGCCGGCGTTTCAACGTAAATCATTTTTGTGTTTGGTTTTATTGCTTTTTTAATTTCGTCAAGGTTTGATGTGTCAACAAAGGTTGTCTCTATTCCAAACCTTGAAAATACGTTTTTAAGCAAGGTTGAAGTTGGCCCGTAAACCGACTCGGAAGAAATTACATGATCTCCGCTTTTTAAAAATGTTGAAAAAATAAGGGTTTCGGCAGCCATTCCGCTTGAATTTACTATTCCTTTGTAACCGTGTTCCAAAGTGGCAAGCGCTTTTTCCAACGCCTCAATTGTGGGGTTGCCAATTCTTGTGTAAATGTAGCCTTTGCCTTTTCCTGCAAACAAATCCGCTCCGTGGTCTGCGTTTTTAAATTTAAATGTTGAGGTTTGGTAAATGGGAACGTTAACCGCTAAATGCTCGTTGTTATCCATTGTTACATGGATGCATTCTGTTTCAATTTTTAATTTCATACTCTCTCCCCAATCTTTTATTTTAATGGTCACACATGTTTTCCTGTGTTTTCAGGTTGTCATTAAGGTAATCAATCACTATTTTTTCTATGTCTTCTCCGCTAATTCCTTTGATAGCGGCGATTTTATTGTTGTTCAGTATTGCTTCCGCTTTGGGCCCTATTCCGCCTGTTAAAACAATGTCAGCCTTGTTTTCGGCAAGCCATTGAGGTATTACGTTGGGTTCGTGAGGCGGCGGGGTTAACTCTTCTTTTGAAACAATTACTTTTTTATCCCTGTCCGCCGTAATAAAGGCGAATTTAGGTGCGTGCCCGAAATGTGCCGAAGGTTTTCCGTCTTTATCAAGGGGAATTGCAATTTTGACTATTCTTTTGTCAAGTTTGAATTGTCTTTTCTTTGATTCTTCTATTATTGCCTCAATTACTGGCTTAAACATTGACAACTCTTTAACTTCTTTGTGAAGTTTTCCTGCGTCTGCGGCTTCTATCAATCTGTGGGACAGAGGAAGGCTTGCTATAAGTTTTAAATTAAATTCCTTTGCGATTTTTTCCCCGCCCTTTCCGGGGAAAATTCTAATGCTTTTCCTGCATTCGGGACAGGTAAGTGTTGCCATGTTTTCAATAACCCCTGTGATTTTTATTCCCATTTTTTCGCAGAAGGTAACGGATTTTTCAACGTCAATTACGGACACGTTTTGAGGGGTAGTAACAAGGACAGCCTGTGCGTCTTTCATAAGTTGAAAAATTGTCAGTGGCTCATCTCCCGTGCCGGGCGGGCAGTCAACAATGAGATAGTCAAGGTTTTCCCACTCAACGTCGTAAATAAACTGCTCTATCAGTCCTATTTTCAAAGGGCCTCTCCATATAAGCGCATCTTTTCTTGATTGAAGAAGGAAGCCTATTGACATTACTTTCAAATTTGGAAGCACCTTTAAGGGGACAAGTTTTTCCGCAGGGGTCAATCCCGGCCTTGCCTCTGTCAATCCGAAGAGGTTTGGTATGGAAGGGCCGTGAACGTCAACGTCCATAAGCCCGACTTGATAGCCTTCAAGGGCAAGTGAAACGGCGATGCTTGCCGCAACCGTGCTTTTCCCGACTCCACCTTTCCCCGATAAAACAACAACCTTGTTTTTTATTTTTGCAAGGGTTTCCTGAATTTGAGCGTCCTTTATCATTCTTTCAAAATCTTTATTTTGATTTGTTCCACACGAACCTGTTGAACAACTGTTTGCCATTTTGTCCTCCTTATTCTTTGCACCTGTGTTTTTCCGTAGCAGGTATCTCTTTTTGGCATTTTTTACATCTTTTTCTCTCCTGAAAAACAACATTACCGCCTTCTACCGTAATTGCTTTTCCCTCAACTATTGCTGTGGCGATTTTGTTTCTTGCCTTTTCTATAAGCCTTGTAAATGTCGGCCTTGAAATGTTCATCAATTCCGCAGCCTCGGCATGCTCCATTCCTTCGTAATCGCAAAGCCTCAACGCCTCGTATTCGTCAAGGGTCAGGGTTATGTTTCCAACCATTCTAAATGGCACGCCCACGGGCTTGAATATTTTAACCTCGGGCTGTTTTCCAATAAATCGCAATTTTCTCGGTCTGACCATTTTTCTCCTTTTATGAACTTTTGTTCGGAAATAATATAACAGATAATTTTCTTTTTTAAACCCTATTTGTACTCCATTATTTCAATTTCGCCTTTTAAAGCCTTTAAACTTCCCTCGGCAAGGGCAAGCAATTCGTCTTCGCCGGGGTAAACCACTATTTTTGACAGTCCGTCTATTTTTTCCCTAATCCAATTTACAAGCATTTCGGAATGTGCAAGCCCGCCGGTAATTATTATTGCGTCTGTTTTGCAGGATAAAACAACATGGTAAGTCCCTATTTCTTTTGCAACCTGATACGCCATTGCACGATAAACTGTTTCGGCTTCTTTATCGCCATTTTTTATTTTTTTTTCAATTTCAATGGCGTTGTTTGTTTTTAAGTAAGCCACAAGTCCGCCTTTCCCCACAGCCTTTCTCTTCATTGTTTCTGGCTCATAGTGTCCCGAATAGCATAATTCTATAAGTTTTAGGGTTGGCACTCCTCCGCTTCTCTCGGGGGAAAACGGGCCGTCTCCCGAAAGGCCGTTGTTTACATCTATTACTTTCCCTTTTTTGTGTGCTCCAACCGTTATTCCGCCTCCCAAATGGGCGACAACAAGGTTTAAGTCTTCGTATTTTTTTCCGATTGAGTCTGCATACCTTCTTGCAACAGCCTTCTGGTTGAGGGCGTGAAAAATTGATTTTCTCGGGTTTTCCGGCATTCCGGAATATCTTGCTATTTCAATCATCTCGTCAACAACAGGCGGGTCAACTATAAAGGCAGGTTTTCCACCAGCCTCTTTTG
>JAMOUY010000395.1 GCA_027067895.1 Acidobacteriota bacterium | reverse complement strand
CAAACTTAAAACCGAAAAAAGATACAAACTTGTTGAAGGGGAGATTAGCACAACTTTAAATGACGCCTTGAAAAAAACCGGCGTGCCCAAAAGCGTAAGAAACACGGTAAACAATGTGATTGAGTGCCTTGTCCCTATTCGGACTTCCGCAAGAAAGGGCGATAAATTTAAGGTGTTGCTTGAAGAAAACGTTTATCAGGGAGAGGTAATTCCCCCGGTAAAGGTTTTGTATGCATGTTATGACGGAAAGAAAACGGGAAAAAAGGAAGCGTTTCTTTACATGGAAAAGGATGAAAAATCCTCTTTCAACGGACACTATTCGGTTGACGGAAAGGCCTTGATTTCTTCGGCATTCAGATATCCTTTGAGAAGAATTCATGTGACGTCGCCATTCGGTTGGAGAAGGCATCCCGTTACGGGGAAAAAGAGTTTCCACAACGGAGTTGATTATCGCGCAAGAGTGGGAGAGCCTGTTTTTGCGGTTTACAGCGGCAAGGTTATTCAAACCGGATATTCAAGCCATAACGGAAAGTATATCGTTATAAAACACCCCGGCGGAATAAAAACCTATTACCTGCATTTGAGCAGAATTCTTGTAAGAAAAGGTTGGCATGTTAAAGCGGGGCAGATTATCGCAAGAAGCGGGGCAACAGGCAGGGTAAACGGGCCTCATCTTCATTTCGGAATTAAGGACGCAAGTGGAAAATGGGTAAATCCTCTTTTCAAGCGAATGATAGCCACGCCCAAACTCAAAGGTAAACGGCTTGAAGAATTCAAAAAGCAGGTGGAAAAAATCAGAAAAATTCTTGCCGAAGTTGAAAAGCAGTCTGGCAAAAACTAACCGTTTTTCTAAACAAATAATCTTTGGTATAATTTGAAAAAAGTTTAAAAGGAAACAACAATGGAAAAAAGTTTGTTTAAAAAAGTCTCGCGGCGGGGAAATTATACGCTGTATGAACAATTGCCCGATAAATACAATTTTTTTTGTTGCCGTTTTTATCAAGAAATTCATGAGAATGTATTGGTTAGAGTAAGTCAAAACAATAAAACCGATATGTTTGAAAAAAAATATTTGAGAGATTGTGGCTGCAATGAGTTTGAAACTTGGATTAAAAAATGAAAATTTTGATTTTGTATCACTCGGGAGCGGGAAATACCAAATTATTGTCTGAAATATTGTTTGAACGTCTCAAAAAAAAGTTTGATGTTGAAATAAGCCATATTGACAAAAAATACCGTAATGAATATTTGCAAAAGTTTGATTTGATTGTCTTTGGATTTCCCACACATCACGCCTGCCCTTCCTTATCCGTTGCAGAGTTTGTTAAAAACCTTGCTGTGTTTGATAAACCGTTAAAGGCTTTTATTTTCACAACTTACGGGCTTTATACGGGAAACAGTCTGAGAATTTTTGCTAAAATGCTTAATGAAAAAAATATTGTTGTTTTATTCTATGAAAAGTTTCGCTCCCCTGCAACGGACGGAGTGTTGCTGTTTTCCGATAAATTAAGGTTTATGTTTGGATTTGAAAGTGGAATATCTGACAAATTGGATAATTTTGCAAATAAAATAATGAATATGGAAAGGCTTACGGAAAACAATATCCCGCCTTATGAATGGTATGTCCCTTTAAACGATATAATTAAACCGTTTGGCATAAAATATTATGAAAAACTGAAAAAGAATATGAAGATTGTTCCCGATAAATGCACAAATTGCAATCTTTGCGTATCTGTCTGTGAGCGCAAAGCATGGAAATCCGACAATCCCATGCCGATTTTTAATCCCGAAAATTGTGAATTTTGTTTGGAATGTGTTCATAAATGTCCGACCGAAGCAATTGTTTTTTCAAAAAAAATGGAAAACAAAAAACATCTAAATAAACAATTTTACCGTGAGATGAAAAAGAAGATAATAAACGCGGGAAAAAGCACATAATTTATGAAAAAGGTATGGCTAAATGTCTAAAAAAATCAAGTCTCTTTGCAGAAAATCAAATTGTTGGAAAGAATTGAAAAGAATAGATGCAAAAACAATGGATAGAAAATTGGAAAAACAATTCGGATTGAGAAGTGATTTGATAAAATTTCCGTATCGTTTTTTCGATTATATGCGGGAAAGGGGACTGTTTTATGAAAATAATTTCGTGGAATGTTAACGGCATAAGGGCGATTGCAAAGAAGGGTTTTGCGGATTGGGTAAAGAAAGAAAATCCCGATATTTTGTGTTTGCAGGAAACAAAGGCTACGGAAGAGCAAATTCCCGCCGAGATAAAAAGCCTTCCCTATAAGCAGTTTTACCTTTCGGCTTCTTCAAGAAAGGGATACAGCGGGGTGGGGCTTTTGACTAAAATTGAGCCCAATTCCGTTTCTTACGGCCTTGGGGTTGAGGAATTTGACAGAGAGGGAAGGGTGATTTCCGCCGATTACGGTGATTTTATCCTTTTCAACGTATATTTTCCAAACGGAAAGGCAAGCAAAGAGAGGCTTGATTTTAAGTTGAGGTTTTACGACAAATTCCTTGAAGTTGTTAAGGATTTGAAAGATAAAGGCAGAGGGGTAATAATCTGCGGAGACGTAAACACGGCGCACAAAGAGATAGATTTGGCAAGGCCGAAGGAAAATGAAAAAGTTTCGGGTTTTCTTCCTATTGAGAGGGAATGGATAGACAAACTTATTGCAAGCGGTTTTGTGGATACTTTCAGAATGTTTGTAAAAGAAGGCGGGCATTATTCTTGGTGGGATTACAAGTCAAGGGCAAGGGAAAGGAATGTCGGTTGGAGAATTGATTACTTTTTCGTAAGCGAGAATTTGAAAGACAGGGTGAAAGACGCCTTTATCCTTTCGGACGTTTACGGTTCCGACCACTGCCCGGTTGGGATAATTTTTGAGTAAATCAGTGTTTTCCCTTTAATTCGTTTCCGATTTTGAATGTCTGTTTCCGTCTTTTGTGATAAAATAATTACCCGTAATTTTAAAAGGAGTTTTTTGTGCCTGAGAATTTTTTAAAGGTAATTTCGGAAGAATTAAATTCGGTGGAAAATTTAATTGCCGATAAACTTTCTTCTCAATATGCGGAAATCAAGCCTTTAATAGAGCATTCCTTAAAGAAAAAAGGAAAAATGCTAAGACCCGCCTTTGCCGTTTTATTCGGTAAAATGACGGGAGTTGAGGACGAAAAAAGCGTAAAAGTAGGCGCAACGGTTGAACTTCTCCACAACTCAACCCTTATTCACGACGACGTTATTGACAACGCCGATATAAGAAGGGGGCAGAAAACACATAACTCAATTTGGGACAATACGTTAACCGTTTTATACGGCGATTTTATGTTTGCCACCGCAATGAATATTGCTGTTGAACTTGAAAACATTGAGGTTTTAAGGAGAATTGCCGGAGTTTCCAAGTCTTTGGTAACAGGCGAGTTGCTTCAAAACGCAAACGCATTTAATTTTCCCCCGAAAAAAGAAACTTATTTTGAGATAATTAAACTGAAAACAGCGGTTTTGTTTGAGCAAAGTTGTGCCATTCCCGTTGTTTTGTCGGGGAAATCTCAGCTTGTTGAATTTGCAGAAAAATTCGGCTTGCAGTTGGGGCTTGCCTTCCAAATAGTTGACGATTGCCTTGATTTTAAGGCGGATATAAAGAAATTGGGCAAACCTAAACTTATAGATTTGCCGGAAGGAAAGGCAACCTATCCTGTTTTGCTTGCTTTGGAAAACGGTGAGCAGGAAGTTGTAGAAATTGTTGAAAAGGTTTTTTATTCAAAGGGAGAAAAATTTGAGGAGAAAGATAAAAAAAGGCTTGTGAAAATTCTTAAAAGCGGAGGTTATCTTAAAAAGGCTTTTGATTATGCAAGGCAATTGATAAGGGATAATCTGAGACTTCTTGAAAACTTTGAAGATGGGGTTTACAGGGAGACTTTGTTAAAAATCTGCGATTTTATAATTGACAGGGAGTTTTGATGAAACCGCCTAAAAATGCAGGTGAGTTGGAGAGAAAACTCTGGCTTGAAATAGACAAAAACAACATTCCTTCCCACGTTGCAATAATTATGGACGGAAACGGCAGGTGGGCGAAAAAAAGAGGTCTGTCAAGAATAAAGGGGCATAAGGCGGGAGTTAAGGCTATTGAAAACGCGCTTGACACTGTTTTGGATTTAAAAATTAAAGTAATTACCGTTTACGCTTTTTCAACCGAGAACTGGATTAGGCCGAAGGAAGAGGTTTCCGTTTTGATGACTTTGCTTTTTCAATTCTTAAAATTGCAGAAAAAGAAACTTATGGAAAAGGATATAAAACTTTCCATTATCGGGGACAGAAGCAGACTTCCGGATTTTGTTAACAGAGAAATTGACAAAGTGCTTGAAGAGACAAAGGACAATAAGTCCCTCATTTTTAACATAGCCTTAAACTACGGCGGAAGAGCGGAGATTTTAAAGGCTGTAAAAGATTTGATAGAGGAAGGGGTAAAACCCGAAGAGGTTGACGAAAACCTTTTTTCTTCCCGTTTATACACAAAAAACATTCCCGACCCCGACCTTTTAATCAGAACAAGCGGGGAAATCAGGGTGTCAAACTTTCTTTTATGGCAGATTGCCTATTCGGAATTGTATTTTACCGAGGTTTTATGGCCTGATTTTGATACAATTGAAATGTTAAAAGCAATTGTTGAATATCAAAAAAGAGAAAGAAGATTCGGGGGGACTGGTGGCGTTTAATGTAAAATCTTTTATTTTAAGGGCAATATCCGCAATAATTTTTGTTCCGCTTTTTTTTGTAATTGTCAAGTATCTTCCGGTTTATTACTTTTACGGGCTTATTTTAACGGCAATTTTTTTGGGCATTCAGGAATTCAAAAGCCTTACCGTGCATGTGGGATTTAATTTTTACACAATTCCGGCATTTCTTCTTGCGGCGCTTATTCCCACAAGTTTCATAGTGCCTTTTTTATCCTTTGAGTTTGTTGTTTCAATGGGTTTTGTTTTTCTTTTGCTTTATGCATTTTTTAAAGACCCTGATACAGAAAAATCAATGCAGTCTGTTGCATTGTCCCTTTTAGGCGCGCTTTATCTTGGCATTCCTCTTGGCTATCAGGTTGCCTTGAAAAACTCAAAC
>JAMOUY010000394.1 GCA_027067895.1 Acidobacteriota bacterium | reverse complement strand
TTAGAAAGGGTGCGTTGTTTCTCAACGTTGAAAAGCCATATGTGAAGGTTTCCAAAAGATGGAAGTTGCTTGACTTAAAGCCTCAGATTCAGCAGGATGCGGAAAAATTGATTGAAGAATTTATGCTTCTTGCAAACGAATGTGTCGCGAATTTTTTAATAAAAAGAAATTTGCCGGGAATTTTCAGAATACACCCTGCGCCGGATGACGAAAAGTTGGCGGATTTGTTTGTTTTGTTTGAAAATGCCGGATACAAAACTTATGACAAAACCTTGCCGGAGTTGTTAAACAGCATTGACGACAAAAATTTGCACTATATTACTTTGCGGTATTTGACAAGGGCGGAGTACTCGGCAACGCCGGGGCTTCACTTCGGTTTGAACAAACTTGAATATCTGCACTTTACATCCCCCATAAGAAGGTATCCCGATTTGATTGTTCATAGAATTGTAAAAGCGGCAATTGATAAAACCGCTATTCCTTACAAAAAGAAAGAGTTGGAATGGATTGCAAAATTGTCTTCCGCTTTGGAAAGGGACGCTTTTTTTGCAGAATTGGATACTGCCGAGTATTTTATCTTGAAATATTTAAAAGAAAAAGGCGTAAAAAAGGCTCAGGCAATAGTTGCCGGATTTTCCGAACATACGTTGTTTGCGGAAATTGACGGGTATTATGTTGACGGAATGATACCTTTGGCTGATTTAAAGGGGTATTATACCCTTGATTCTTCCGGGCATTTTTTGTCTGATGAAAGAGGGAAGAAAATAACCATAGGCATGAAGTTGAAGGTTGAAATAGACGAAATTGACCCTATTTTGAGAAAATTAAAACTAAAAGTTTTAAATCCCGTCTTATAGATTGAAATTATTTTTTGGAGGACTGTATGCGGAAGTTGTTTTTGTTTTTTGCAGGCTTGCTTTTTGCGTTTAATTCATTTGCTAAGGGGCCTCAAATCAAGTTTGAAAAGACAATTGTTGATGTGGGGACGGTTCCCATTCACACAAAAGTTGTCGGGGAATTCAAGTTTAAAAATGTTGGAGATGAGAAACTTATAATCTTTATGGTAAAGCCCGGCTGAGGGTGCACAACATCCACTTTGGATAAAGTGGAATATGCGCCGGGAGAAGGCGGAGTAATTAAGGCTTACTACAATACAGCCGCTCATACCGGAATGTTTTCTAAAACCATAAGGGTAAAGACAAATTCGGTTAAGAACAAAGATATAACCCTTATTTTAAAGGGAAAAGTTTTTGCCGAATTGGAAGTTAAAAACAATACCATTTTTTTCTATGACTTGGTACCGGGAAAAACCAAAGTGTTCAATATAGAAGTGAAAAATCAAATGGGTAAGCCTCTTGAAATAAAAAACGTTAAAATGATTTTTCCGTATAATGCCAGCAATTTCTTTTCATTAAAAGTAAAGCCTGTAAAAGGCTCAAACGGTAAAGAATTTATTAGGTTTGAGTTAAAACCTCTTACAAACGTTTATCAATTTAGCAATTCATCTTTAACGGTTAAAGTGAAGACAAATTCCAAGCAAGTACCTGTTTTAACTTTTTATTTAAGGTTAAAGATAAAAAAACCGGTGACTATAAATCCTACGGCATTGTTTCTCTATACAAATACCGGTGGGAAAACCGCTCCCGGAATTATTGAGTTGGATACAGAGTTGGATAAGGAATTAAAAATAGTTTCTGTCCAGTGTAAAAATTGTCCTTTGAAATTTAAGGTAATTGACATTTCTCCCAAAAGCAAGCAGATACTTGTTGAGCCTGATTATACAAAGGGCAAAAAAGGAAAAATCTTTGCCGGCATAATTAAATTAGTTGTTGATGTGGGAGGGAAAAAAGAATTTTCCGTTCCGGTGAGAGGAAGGTTATATTAAAAACCGAACATTTTTAAATTTAGAGAATAAAAAAGCGGGGATTTTTCCCCGCTTTTTTGTTTTGTATTTGTTGTTAAATTAAACAAAAAGGTCTTTAATGTCGGTATATTCCCATTTAAAATCTTTGTCTTCCCTTCCGAAATGGCCGTATGATGCGGTTTTCTTAAAAATCGGTCTTCTTAAATCAAGCCTTTCAATAATTCCTTTTGGCGAAAGGTCTATGTTTTTAAGAATAATGTCGGCGATTTCAGTGTCAGGCCTTTTCCCTGTGCCATAAGTGTTTATCATAAGGGATACGGGCTGTTCAACGCCTATTGCGTATGCAATCTGGACTTCGCATTTGTCTGCAATTCCGGAAGCAACAATGTTTTTTGCAAGGTATCTTGCCATGTATGAGCCTGACCTGTCAACCTTGGACGGGTCTTTTCCGGAAAATGCGCCTCCTCCGTGTGCGCCGAATCCGCCGTATGTATCAACAATAATTTTTCTTCCCGTCAATCCGCAATCTCCCTGAGGCCCGCCTATGACAAACCTTCCGGTTGGGTTGATGAGATATTTTGTGTCGGAATCAATCATTTCCTGAGGCAAAACGGGAAATACAACATTTTCAAGTATGTCCTGTCTTAATTCGTTGTTTTTCACGGTGTCGGCATGCTGGGTTGAGATAACAACAGTATCAATTCTTTTGGGTTTCCCGTTTTCGTATTCCACGGTAACCTGAGATTTTCCGTCCGGTCTCAAATATTTGAGAATTTTTTTCTTTCTGACTTCTGCCAATCTCATTGTTAATTTGTGTGCAAGGGTTATGGGAAGAGGCATAAAGGATTCTGTTTCATTTATTGCGAAACCGAACATCATTCCTTGGTCTCCTGCGCCTCCTTTGTCAACACCCATTGCAATATCCGGGGATTGAGAGTCTATTGTTGAAATTACTCCGCATGTGTCGCAGTCAAATCCGTATTTTGCCCTTGTATATCCGATTTCTCTGACGGTTTCTCTTGCAACTTTGGGAAAATCAACATAAATATCCGTAGTGATTTCTCCCGCAATCATTATTAACCCGGTTGTTACCAAGGTTTCACAGGCAACTCTTCCGTTAGGGTCTTTTTTAAGAATCTCGTCAAGTATGGCATCGGAAATCTGGTCTGCAATTTTATCGGGGTGTCCCTCTGTTACAGATTCCGATGTAAAAAGGTATTTTGCCATTTGCTCCTCCATAAAAAAGAAAGTAAAAAAATCAAAAAAATTATAGCATACTTTCCAATTTGCCCGAAATTATTTAAAATTTGATAATGGAAAGATAAGTTTGTGCTAAAATAAAATGAATCTTTGCGCGGAGGCTTTTTAGGGGATAATATTAATGCTTTTTACAAAATTCCCCTTTGGGACGAATTTCCAATTTTTTAATTCGTCCGATAGATTTTTTGGTGCGAACGGCATTTTAATTTAATCATGGTTTTAAATAGCGTTTAAAATATTTTTTTGAAAGGAGAGGGGTTATGGCAAGACCTAAGATTGCTTTAATCGGTGCAGGCCACATTGGTGGCACAATGGCACACATTATTGCGCGTAAGGAATTGGGAGATGTTGTATTGGTTGACATCGTTGAGGGTATGCCTCAGGGCAAGGCTCTTGACATTTACGAAGCCACACCTATTTTCGGAAAAGACTGCAAAGCGATAGGAACAAACGATTACAAAGATATTGAAGGTGCAAGCATTGTTATTGTTACCGCAGGCGTTCCCAGAAAGCCGGGAATGAGCAGGGACGACCTTCTTGGCATTAACAAAAAGATTATGGAGTCTGTTGCTCCAAATATCAAAAAATACGCTCCCGACGCATTTGTAATTGTTCTTTCCAATCCTCTTGACATTATGGTTCACCTTATGAAGGAAATCACCGGGTTTCCAAAAAACAGGGTTGTGGGAATGGCAGGAATTCTTGATACTGCAAGAATGAGAAGTTTTATTGCAATGGAAACCGGTTTGTCCGTTGAAGATATTCACGCGATTGTTTTGGGAGGACACGGAGATTCCATGGTTCCCCTTCCCAGATATTCAAACATCAACGGTATTCCTTTGACACATTTTCTCTCAAAAGAAAAGATAGACGCAATTATTGAAAGAACAAGAAAAGGCGGCGGAGAAATCGTTGGCCTTCTCAAAACAGGCTCGGCATTCTATGCACCGGCAGAGGCTGCTATTCAGATGGCAGAGGCTATTTTGAAAGACAAAAAGAGAGTGTTGCCTTGTGCCGCATACCTTGAAGGCGAATACGGCGTAAACGGATTCTTTATAGGTGTTCCCGTTGTTTTGGGCGGAAACGGTGTTGAAAAGGTAATTGAAATTGATTTGAACGACGAAGAGAGGGAAATGTTCAACAAATCTGTTGAGCACGTTAAAAAATTGATTGCCGAACTTGAAAATATTAAATAATTGCGGGGGAAAAAATGACGGAAGTTGCTGTTAGCAAAGATTTTTACATCAGACGAATCCATTCCCTATTGGGAATTTTTCCGATAGGAGTGTTTATTCTTGAACACTTTTTTACAAACTCTTTCGCAATCCACGGGGCTACGGTTTACAACGGAAAAATTGAGTTTTTTAAAGAATTGCCCTATCTTTTTTTGATAGAATTTTTCTTTATTTTTCTGCCTTTGGCAGCTCATGCTCTTTACGGGCTTTACATTGTTTTCACAGGCGAGCCCAATAATTTGCAGTACGGGTATTACAGAAACTGGATGTACCTTGTGCAGAGAATTACAGGTGTTATTTTGCTCTTTTTCATAGGCTGGCACGTTTATGTTACAAGAATTTCCGCATTACTTTACCATACCGAAGTAACATACCAGTACATGGCTCAAATGTTTCAGAATCCCGTAGTTTTCTGGTGGATGGTAATAGGAATTATTTCTGCCGCATTCCACTTTGCAAACGGAATATGGTCTTTCTGCATTGTGTGGGGAATCACCGTTGGACCAAGAGCGCAGAAGTGGATGGGAATTGTAACATTTGTTTTGTTTGTTGTGCTTGCCGGTGTAGGCATTAGAGCATTGCTCGCTTTCCATATTTAGTGAAGGAGGTTAGTGGTGAGTGATAAAAGAGTAGTTGTTGTCGGCGGCGGGCTTGCCGGTTTAATGACAACGATAAGACTTTGTGAAGAGGGAATTCCCGTTGACCTTATCTCAATCGTTCCTGTAAAAAGGTCTCACTCCGTGTGTGCGCAGGGCGGAATTAACGCCGCTTTGGATTTGCACGGCAAAGGGGATTCGCCATAT
>JAMOUY010000393.1 GCA_027067895.1 Acidobacteriota bacterium | reverse complement strand
GTTCGTACGCGGGGGAAAAGATGATTATTCCCTTCAATATGAGGGACGGAATTTTAATTTGCGAGGGAAAGTCCAATCCGGAATGGAATTTTTCCGCACCCCACGGTGCAGGCAGGGTTATGGGAAGGAGGGAGGCGAAGAGAAAACTGTCCCTTGAAAATTTTAAAAAACAGATGCGGGGAATTGTTTCCTCTTCGGTTTGCAAATCAACCCTTGACGAAGCGCCTGATGCGTATAAAAAACCTGAGATTATTGAGGAAGCGATAAAACCGACGGCAACGATTGTTGACAGAATTAAACCTCTGCTTAACGTAAAAGCAACGTAATCTGATTTTTTTCTGATTTTAGTTTAACTTAATGGCGGGTCAACGTTTACCACAACACCTGCGTTGAATTTTTCCCCTATCTCTTTTCTGATTTTTTTCAATTTTTCGTAATTTTCTTTTGTTTCTTCAAGGTTTATGTCAAAGAGAATATTGAACGAGTTTTCTTCCCCCACAATTCTTATGTCGTGGGCTGTTTCCAATTCCGGGTATTTTTCGGAAAGTTGTTTTATAAACTGCTTGACTTTGTTGTAAAGCGGGTGGTCAGAGTTTACAGGGTCTATGTGGATAACTGCCATTCCCTTGTATTTTGACTGAATTTTTCTCTCTATGCTGTCTGCCAAAGTATGGGCTTCAAGCACGCTCATTGTTTGCGGGATTTCTATGTGTAGTGAAATGTGCCACTTATCCCCGAATTGATGGACAACTATGTCGTGCACGTCCAAAACATTGTCGTAGGAAAGCGCCATGTTTTTTATGTCCTCAATCACCTCTTTGTCCGGCGCGGCGCCGATTAAGGGATTTGCCGCGTCTTTTAGCAAATCTATTGCGGTATGCATAATAAAGATTGCGACAATTATTCCCGCAACGCCGTCAATCCACTTAAATCCGAAATTTGTGGCTATAAGCGAGACAATTACCACAATTGTTGACAATGCGTCCGAGCGGTGATGGTGTCCTTCCGCCATTAAAGACGGAGAGTTTATCTTTTTGCCGAGGTAAAAAGAAAATTGGGCAAGCAATTCTTTCAGAAATATGGTTGACGCAATAATTAGAATTTCTATCGGGGTGGAATGGGATATTGACGGGTTTTTTATTCTTAAAACCGCGTCTTTTAAAAACTCAAATCCGACGATTAAAAGCATTGTTGCAATTATTACGCTTGCAATCAAATCAACTCTGCCGTGGCCGAAGGGGTGCTCTTTGTCGGCGGGTTTGTTTGAGATTTTAAACCCGATAATAACCACAACCGAAGACAAAACGTCTGAAATTGAGTGGACTGCGTCGGCTATTAAACTTACAGAGTTTAGAATAAGCCCGTAAAAGAGTTTTATTGCGGAAATAACAATGTTTACCGCAATGCTGAAAAATCCCTCAAAGTAGCCTATCTTTTTTCTATCCGTTTCCTTGATTTTAAAAACTTTCAAAAGGTATTCAAAAAATCTTTCCATACATTGTATTGTATTTTAAAAATCTTTTTTTTCAAGATATTGCGGTGGAAATTGAAATTATTTGAAGATTTTTTTAAAAAATTCATTATAATTTTTTATGAACATTGGTTCCTTTGGCAATTTGTATCATTTTTATAAAAAATTTTAGGAGGAAAGTATGGCGCTTTGTATTGTGGCAAGTGTTTTGATAACTGCCATTGTTGTAGGCTGGATTTTTGTTGTGATTTTAAGGGAAAAGATGATAGCCACCGTTAAAAGCAGGTACAATTTTGAGGAAACCTGCAAAAAACTTGAAGAAATCGTTCCCAAAGCGGAAGGCTGGGGTTTCCCGATTGATTCTTGGGAATTTTATCAGTCTCAGATTAAGAAGAATTTGAATTACGACAATATTAAAAACTGTAAGATTTACTTTGTGTGCAAAGCAAAGTATGCAAACAAGGTTGTAAACGACGACCCGAAATGGTCTGGAATTATGCCGTGCTCATGGTCAATATACGAAATGAAAAACGGAGATACCTATGTGGCTAAAATGAATGTGCCCTTGCTTTCAAAGATGTTTACGGGAGTTTTGGGCAGTGTAATGAGAAACGTTGCAAAAGAGGAAGAAGAGTTTATGAAAGAGATTGCCGAATAGGTTGGGGCGTTAAGCCCCTTTTTTTGTGTCCGTTTTCCTGATATTATAGTTTCGTTATGGTAAAGATTGTTGCAAGCGATATAGGCGGGACGCTTACAAACAAAGAGAATAAAATTTCCGAGTTTACAAAAAGGGTGATTCATGCCTTGCCCGTTCCTTTCTGTTTCATTACAGGCTTTAACAGGTATGTTGCCTTTAAATACTTTGATATGGTGGGCAAAGAAGACGCATACATGATTGCCCAAAACGGTGCATTTGTTTATCACGGAAGAAAACTTTTAATGTATTCCCTTCTTGACAAAAGGTTTGTAAAAGAGATAGTTGATTTCGGTTTGAAAAACAACTGCATAGCAAGGGTTTTCTGCACCGACAACAACGTTTACTGCTTTGTGCCCGAAAACTATACCGAAGAGCCTTTAAGGTGGGACAAGCCGATTTACAAAATTTTCAAAGGAAAAGTTGAAGATTTGCCTGCCGATGTTATTCAGGTGGGATTTTTTGAAAGAATTGAGGTTATAGAAAAAATAGTTGACGAAGCTGTTTCCCTTTTCGGCGACATAGTTATGTTCGGCCCGAGGCTTTACGGCACACACCAATGGCTTGAATTTAACAATCCGGCGGCAAAAAAGCACATTGCCTTTAAAAAACTTGCAGATTATTTGCGAATAGATTTGAAGGACGCAATATATTGCGGAGACAATTACAACGATATTGAACTGTTGAAGATTGTCGGCGAGCCTGTTGTTGTGGGCGACGCTCACGAAGACATAAAAAAATATGCAAAACACATAGTTGACGCGGGATACAACGACGGAGTTGCAAAGTTTCTTGCAGAGTATTTCGGTTTAAAGGTTTAAGAAGCAATATTTCTTCTGTGTGTAGGCGCGGTAAACTCTTTTAAAATAGCGAGATTTATTTTTTCGCTTTTCTTGTTTTCAAAAAAATCCCAGTCTTCCGGTTCGCCGCAAACGTCTGCCCCTAAAATTTTTCTTTTTGGAATTTTGTTTAAAATGTCAAAAATCATTTTGGGTGAAAAATTTCCTTGGTCCCAAGTTGTGTTTACGTATTTTTCGTCAAGTATATCCTTGTCTATTGAGATATAAACGTATTCCGATTTTTCTGCTATTTTTCCTATTTTTTCAGGATTGTAATTTAAGGTTATGAGTTTTGAATTGCCGGTTTTTTCGGGATTTTGCATTACAACAACCGCTTTTTGGAGATTTCTAAGTTGCAATGCGTGGTTTAGCCATGAACCGCACGATATAAATTCATCGTCAAACAGAGGCTTGTTGTCAAGGTGGTTGTCAAAAACTATGAGAGTAAACGGTTTTTCAATTTTTCTCAAAAAAAGGTAAGTTATGTAATGGTAATCCCCTTTGCCTAAAAAAGTGATTTTTCCTGCGGAAGGCTTTATCTTTTTTTCAATTTTTTGCAGTGTCTCTTCCGAAGCCATTAGTTTTTTTTCAGGAATTCGGACAAGTTCAATACTGTTGCCTTTTGAAAGTAGTTTGTTCTGAATTTTATAATTTTCTTCTGTGTGCAAAATGAGAACCGAAAGCATAAATCTGCTCTCAATCTCATTTTACTTTCTTATTTAAAATTTTAATCAAAACTGTTAAAGAGTCAATAAGTTGAATTGAATTTAGCCTAATAAATATTTTGATTTTATTTAAAACTTTGTGGTTTTCGTGGAGTCTGTTTGTGTTTATCAATACATGGAGAGTATTTTTTCGACGGGTCAAATTTCAAAACTTTTGGGATGGTTATAGTTGATGGATTATTTGTGTATTTATTGATGGTAAAACTCAGGTCATAGTAGTTTAGTGCAGGGTCAATCGTTAAAATAATGTCACTTTGATTTTCCATATCTCCGGGAGTGCTGTTGTAATATGAATTGTTTGATGGATAAACCGTGGAATTATCAATTCTAACACCGTTCTGGTCATAAGTGTTTACGCTTAGACAGTTTTCAACAAATATACTGGTGCAATTAATGAAAGCCATATAAACGCTGTATTCTCCCGGAACAAAATCTACCCCCGTTTCTTTAAATAGATTGTTTTCAAAACTAATGTTTTCAGAATCGTAAATCTTAACGCTAATATTTTTGGTTCTGTAAATGATATTGTTTGAAAAAATTGAATTTCTCATAGCCCATCCGTTAACAGGCCCTCCCACGGTAAGCGCTCTTGTTGAATCGTAAAACAAGTTATTATAGACAATAACATTGTTAACATTGTAGTGGCATACCATTGCCGATCCGACATCGTCCAGGTCACTGTTTGTGGTATCTGCTTTTCTGTATCCCCACATTACATTGTTTGTGATAATGAATGGATTGGCTGGATTTTCAGAACCAGATTTTAAATCTATGGCATTTTCTGCGTAAGCGCACTCACCATCAGAGTTATGATTACCATGACAATCTGTATAAATTGACTTGTCTATTATAAAAAGGTTGCCGTCAACTATTGTTCCTTCATAGTTGACGAAATTATTGTCTTCCTCTTTGTCTGACACAGCCTGAAACCCGTCAACAAAGTTGTAAACTTCATTGTTGAGAATTTTGGAATTTTTAACACTTGTTCCATTATCTGCGCTCAGTGCGATTGCAGCTCTGTCCAGATAAAGATTTATATCGTCTCTTTGAATCCTACAATTTTGCACGGTGTTATCATTTGAGTTTGAGAGAATGTAAATCATTCCTCCTGCAACGTTATTTGCTAAAAATCTATTAACAACATTGTGACTTGAATTTTCCATAATAATGGGGATAAAACCGTCTTCTCTGTCCCAGTATGCCATTCTATCAATAACCCAATAATTTGCATTTCTAAAAACAAATCCCACCTTTGCTAATTGGGTGGTATCAAGTTTTCCGGGATGGATATTATTCCCGTTGTAAAGAAAAATATACCTTCTCTTTAATGGAGTTCCGCTGGCTGTTAGAAGGATTGAGTTATCATTTTCTGGTAAGCCTGCTTCGCTGTAATCTCCGGGAGCAACATAAAAATATCTGATGTCCGGGTCATTGATAT
>JAMOUY010000392.1 GCA_027067895.1 Acidobacteriota bacterium | reverse complement strand
AGCAATGGAAGCGGGAAAACCTATTAAGTATGCCCTCGGAGAGGTTGACAGATGCATAGAAAACCTTACCTTTGCGGCGGAAGAGGCAAAGAGAATTCACGGAGAGACCTTTCCTGTTGACGCTTCAAAAGCCGGAGAAAACAGATGCGGTTTTTACGAAAGGTTTCCCATCGGGGTGGTTGTTGCAATTTCCCCTTTTAACTTTCCCTTAAACCTTGCGGCGCATAAAGTCGGGCCTGCTGTTGCCGCAGGCTGTCCCGTCATTTTAAAGCCTGCCGGGCTAACCCCTTTAAGCGGAATTGAATTGATAAAGGCTTTTGTTGAAGCGGGAGTGCCTGATGGCGGTGTTTCTGTTTTGCCGGGAAGCGGTTCAGTCGTGGGAGAGATGCTTATTAAAGACAAAAGAGTTTCAAAGATAAGTTTTACCGGAAGCAAAGAGGTTGGAGAGCATATTGCGAAAACCGCCGGTTTGAAAAAAATAACAATGGAATTGGGCTCTAACTCTGCGGTAATTGTTGACAGAGATATTTACGATATTGACTATGCGGTTAAAAGGTGTGTTTTAGGCTCATATTACAATCAGGGGCAGGTTTGCATATCGGTGCAAAGGATTTACGTTCATAAAGATGTTTTCAATGAATTTGTTGAAAAAATGGTTAAGGAAACTGACAGTCAGGTTGTCGGCAATCCGCTTAACGAAAAAACCGATGTGGGGCCTATGATTTCACAGGCAGAGGCTATCAGGGTTGAATCATGGATTGACGAGGCTGTAAAAAACGGAGCAAAGGTTTTAACAGGGGGAAAGAGGGACGGAGTTGTTTATCAGCCAACCGTAATTGCAAACGCAAACGACAATATGAGAATTGTTAAAGAAGAATTGTTTGCCCCTGCCGTTGTCATTATGCCTGTTGATTCATTTGAAGAGGGAGTTGAAAGAGCGGATAATTCCCAATACGGTTTGCAGGCGGGAGTTTTTACAAAAGATATTAACAAGGCAATGTGTGCGTTTAAAAAGATTAATGTAGGCGGGGTAATGATAAACGATATTCCCTCTTTCAGAGTTGACCAAATGCCTTACGGCGGAAACAAGGGAAGCGGCCTTGGCAGGGAAGGGGCAAGGTTTGCCATTGAGGATATGACTGTTTTAAAAGTGGCGATTTTTAATTTCAATAAATAGGAGCGTATATGGAAGCGTTGCTGAGCAAGATTGATGCTTTGGTTTGGGGACCGCCTTTAATTATCCTTCTTTTGGGCACGGGAATTTACCTGACAGTAAGGCTTAAAGGCATTCAGTTTACTAAACTTTTCCATTCGTTATACCTTGCCTTTATTAAAAGAAAGGAAAAGGGGGAAGCGGAAGGGGATATAAGCCATTTTGAGGCTTTAATGACGGCACTTTCGGCAACTGTCGGCACGGGAAATATTGCAGGTGTTGCAACTGCGATTATAGCGGGGGGTCCCGGTGCGTTATTTTGGATGTGGATAACTGGGCTTTTCGGAATGGCAACAAAGTTTTCAGAGGCAGTGCTTGCAGTTCATTTCAGGGTGGTTGACGAAAACGGGCAGATGGCAGGCGGTCCGATGTATTATTTGAGGGACGGTTTAAAATCGCCTGTTTTGGCATTTCTTTTTGCACTTTTTACAAGCATTTCCGCATTCGGAATAGGCAATATGGTTCAGTCAAACTCTGTTGCAGACGCCGTTAGGTCTTCTTTCGGCATTCCCGTTTACATTACCGGAATTATACTTGCAGTTGCCACGGCAATAGTTATTTTAGGCGGAATTAAGTCAATAGGAAAGGTAACCTCTTTCCTTGTTCCCTTTATGATTGTCGTTTATATGGGGGCGGCAATTATCGTTATTATTCTTGAATTTGACAAAATTCCATACGTATTCAAACTTATTATAGATTCCGCATTTTCAGGCCATGCGGCCGTCGGTGGGTTTGCCGGGGCAACGGTTAGAGAAGCTTTGAGGTTCGGTGTTGCAAGGGGAATTTTTTCAAACGAATCGGGACTTGGAAGTTCGCCTATTGCTGCGGCGGCCGCAAAGACAAAGCATCCTGTTACTCAGGCGCTTGTTTCAATGACCCAGACTTTTATTGACACGATTGTTGTATGCTCAATGACGGGCTTTGTAATACTTGTGACAGGCTCATGGAAACTTGAAGGCGTGAACGGTGCTTCCTTAACCTCTGTTGCTTTTTCAAACGCTTTGGGACAGCATGCGGGAAGCCTTGTTGTTGCCCTCGGTTTGATTTTGTTTGCTTACTCAACCATTTTAGGCTGGTCTTATTACGGCGAAAAAGCCATTGAATACCTTTTGGGTGTTAAAGCCATTAAGCCTTACAGGGTTGTTTTTGTTATTCTTGTCCTTGTTGGAAGTATTTTAAAAATTGACGTTGTCTGGACTTTGGCGGACATTTTCAACGGGCTAATGGCTATTCCAAACCTTATAGGTCTTCTCGGACTTTCGGGTTTGATTGTTAAAATCACTTCCGATTATTTTAAAAACAAGCAGAGTGATTTGTAAAGGAGTTTGTTTTGAGCGATATTTTAAGCGGGCAGTTTTCACCAAAATTTAGTAATTTCTATGATTTAATGAGATTCAGGGTTACAGAAATCCTTCTTGTGTCCTCTCTTTACGACGCCTTTGTGCTGGAAGAGGACGGAAGCCTTGTTGACAAACTTTTTACAGAGTATATTGATTTGAATTTGAGGTTTATTCCGAGAATTACGACGGTTTCTTCGGCGGAAGAGGCTTTTAAAAAACTGAGAAGAAGGGATTTAAGGTTTGACCTTGTTTTAATGACACCCCACATTCCCGATATGGATATTTTTGAATTCGGGAAAAAAGTGAAATCAATAAAACCTCAAATGCCTGTAATTCTTTTAAGTTACGAGCCTGTAAACGAAAATTTTCTGTTTAAAATCAGAAGCGAGAAAAAGAGTATAGACAGGGTTTTTTACTGGTTTGGCGATAAAAAGATACTTCTTGCAATAGCAAAGTATGTTGAGGACAGAAAGAACCTTAAAAACGACTCAAAACACGGGGTTAGTCTTATTTTGCTTGTAGAAGATTCGCCTTGGTATTACTCTTATTTTTTCCCCATTCTTTACAAGGAGATATTGGAGCAAACAAGGTATTTGCTTAAAGACAGTGCAAATGAGTTGCAGAAATTTTTAAGAATAAGGGCAAGGCCGAAAATAATTCTGGTTGATACATACGAGGAAGCCAAAAAGTTTTTTGACACTTACAAGTCAAACCTTTTGGGTGTTATAAGCGATGTCAGGTTTCCTAAAAGCGGGAAAAAGGTTGACGATGCGGGATTTCAGTTTGCAAGTTATGTAAAAGACAAACTTCCCGACATTCCTTTTCTTTTGCAGTCGGACGAAGAGGAAAACAGGGAAAAGGCTTATTCAAGAGGGCTTGCTTTTCTTGACAAAAATTCTGAAAATCTTGAAGCGGAATTGAGGCAGTTTCTTTTAAACCATTTCGGTTTCGGGGATTTTGTTTTCCGCCTTCCGGACGGCACGGTTGTTGGCAAAGCGGGGACTTTGAGAGAGATGGCGGAGGTTATAAAATCCGTTCCCGACGAGTCAGTTGAGTATCACGCAACAAGAAATCATTTTTCAATTTGGCTTAGGGCAAGGACCGAGTTTGAACTTGCGGAAAGGCTTAGGCCAAAAAAAGTCAGCGATTTTAAGTCAACCGCAGAGTTAAAGGAATTTATCTCAAATGAAATAAAGAGGTTTCTTGACAGAAGGGATGCGGGAATAATTACCGATTTTTCCTTTTCCCATTTTGACGAAGAGCACAACTTTATAAAAGTCGGTTCAGGTTCGTTAGGCGGAAAGGGGAGAAGTATCGCTTTTTTAAACACCCTTGTTTCTTCCGAAGAAAGGCTGAAAAACATAAAAGGAGTGGAGATTAAAATTCCCGACACTCTTGTTATCTGCACCGAGGTTTTTGAAAGATTTATCAAGGATAACAATTTGTTTAAAAGGGCTATTGAAACTGATAATGACAACGATGTTGTGGAAATGTTTTTAAACGCAAGGTTTCCCGACACCTTTGTCGTTAGTTTGAAGGATTTTTTGAAAAATCTTAATCAGCCTATTGCCGTCAGGTCGTCAAGTTTGCTTGAAGATTCCCAAAACCTTCCCTTTGCGGGACTTTACAAAACATTTATGCTTCCCAACAACAGCGAAGATTTCAACATTAGGTTTAAGCAATTGATAGACGCTATAAAACTTGTCTATGCGTCTGTTTTCTTTCAGGCGCCGAAAAGGTATTCAAGGAATTCAAATTACAGAATAGAGGAAGAAAAAATGGCTGTTGTTATCCAAAAAATTGTGGGGCAGCAGTATGGCGACATTTTTTATCCCGTAATTTCGGGGGTGGCGCAAAGTTATAACTACTATCCCTTTGAGCCTTTAAAACACGAAGACGGAATTTGCAACATTGCATTAGGGCTTGGAAAAATCGTTGTTGAAGGCGGGGAAACCTATTCCTTTTGTCCGAAGTATCCCGACATTCAGCCTCCGTATTCTTCCCCGACCGAATTTTTGAAAAATTCGCAGAAAAAGTTTTACGCGCTTGATTTGACTTCAAGTGAGAAAGACGTTGTTAACAATGAAGAATTTGATTTAAGGGTATGCGATTTAAAAAGGGCGGAGAAAGACGGCACTTTGTTTTATGTGGGAAGCACTTACGATGCAACTGACGGGGTTATAAGGGACAATATTTTGATTGACGGATACAGGGTAATTACCTTTTCCCATATTCTCAAACACAAAAAATTTCCCTTGCCTGAAATTCTTTCCGAGTTGGTTGATGTTTGCAAAAAGGGAATTGGCACCGAGGTTGAAATAGAGTTTGCTGTTGATTTTCCGAAAAAAAGGAGTTTTGACGGGAATTTTTACCTTTTGCAGGTAAGGCCGATGGTTTCCGGAAAAGAGTTTGCCGAGGTTGAAATAAGCGAAGAGGACAGAAAAAAAGCGTTGATTTCCTCTTCCTATGTGCTTGGAAACGGAGTTATTAAAAATTTAAGGCATATTGTTTTTGTAAAGCCGGATAAATTTTCCCCTGTAAAAACCCTTGAAATTGCAAACGAGGTTGCAAAGGTAAACGAATTGTTTGAGGAGAGTGAAGAGGAGTATGTTTTGGTC
>JAMOUY010000391.1 GCA_027067895.1 Acidobacteriota bacterium | reverse complement strand
TTCCATGAGCCGATTAGCGAATTGATTAAGGTTACGGAAAAAATTTCAAAGAGAAACTTTTCCGTTAGGGCAAACGTTGTAGGCTCAAACGAGATAACAGTGCTTGCAAAGAGAATAAACTTCACCGTTGAAGAGATTGAAAAGTATATTAAAAGGCTTGAATCCCTAATCAAATACAACAAGAGACTGTTTATTTCCACAATCTCGGCGCTTGCAGCCGCGATAGATGCAAAAGACGAATACACAAGGGGTCATTCGGAAAGAGTAACAAGGTATTCGGTTATAATCGGAAAATACTTGGGACTAAACGCCATTGAACTTGAAAGATTGAAAGTTGCGGGACTTTTGCACGATATAGGAAAAATCGGTATTGACGATAGAATTTTAAGAAAGCCGGGAATTTTGACAGCGGAAGAGTTTGAAGAGATGAAAAAGCACCCGGTAATAGGCTTTAACATACTTGAACCGATTAAAGAGTTGAGAGAGATAAACAAAGGGGTGAAATATCACCACGAAAAATGGGACGGAAGCGGTTATCCCGAAGGTTTAAAAGGCGAAGACATTCCTTTGATAGCAAGAATAATCGCCGTTGCTGATACCTTTGACGCAATGACTACAAAAAGACCTTATCAGGAACCTATGGAGCCGGAATTTGTCAGGGACAGAATCAGGGATTTCGGCGGAATAAGGTATGACAGAAAGGTTGTAGCCGCTTTTATAAAGGCTTTCAACAAGGGAGAGTTTGAGGAGTCCCTAAAAGAAGCGGCGGGAGTTGCGGAAGACAAGCCTTCCGCAAAAGAAAGGAAAAAGAAAAGCGAAAATAATAAAAAGGGAGATAAAGCATGAAAAAACTATGGGTTTTGTTTTTGTTTGTTGTTTTGGTTAGTGTGGGCTGTGCTCAAAAAAAGCCGGAAACAAAAGGCGGTATTCAGTCTAATCCGGATTTTAGAGACGCTTATGTTGATTACCAAAAAGGTGTGTTGCTTTTGAAAAAAAAGGAATACTCAATGGCTGTGAATTTTCTTCAAAGCGCAATAAATAAAGAGCCGAATAATGCTCAATACTGGAATGCTCTCGGTTTAACTTTAAGTGCAATGGGTGAGTATAAAGACGCTATTGAGGCTTTGCACAAGGCACTTGAATTAAATCCCGAACTTACGGATATTCATAACACTTTGGGAGCGATTTACACCGAATTGGGAGACTATGAAAAGGCTCTTAAAGAATACGGACAAGTTTTAAAAGACAAAGCCTATCCAACCCCATACTTTGTTTACTTTAACATTGGGCTTTTAAAGGAAAAACAGAAAAAATACGACGAAGCAATAGCCGCTTTTGAGCAGGCAATTGCATTAAAAAAGGATTTCCATAGAGCCTATATCCCTCTTGCCCAACTTTATTACAAAAAAGGAAAATACGCGGATTGTTTAAGTGCAGTGAAAAAGGCTCAAAAACAATTTCCCAACAATGAGGCTTTATTGTTGTTGGAAGCAAAGGCAAACTATATGCTTAATAACTATGACGAAGCAAAGAGGATTTTGGCAAAATTGTCTGTTTTGTATCCTTCCGAAGAAATAAGGAATGAGATGGAAAAACTAAAAAAACTTATAGAACTTGAAGGCAATTAGGAGTAAATTATGAAAATTCAGGAAAGATTTGACGAATTTTTAAAAAAAATCAAAAATGCAATTGTTGTTGCCCTTGTTGATGACGAAGGTGAAATAATTATCTATTCCTTTGACGAAGATAAAATCAGAGACGACGATGTCAGGCTTTTTGCCGCTCACATTGTTCATACTATGGCAAAAGATGTTAACGGCGGGAAAAGCGACCAAATCTTTATATACAACGACAAACATTCTTGCTATGCCAAAAGATTGAAAGACAACCTTGTTGCCATTATAATTTTTGAGGGAAGGTCTTACAAGGGCTATTCCGAGTTACGCGCTGACGAGATAATTGAAAAGGTTGAGGAGGAATTTTTCTAAATGGGATTTTTAAGTAAATTTAAGCAAGGATTGAAAAAAACTCACAGCAAAATTACCGAGGGACTTGCCACTGCTTTGCTTGGCAAAAAAGAAATTGACGAATCAATTGAAGAAACCTTGGAAGAATTGCTGCTTGAAGCCGATGTTGGAATTGAAGCGACCGAAGAGTTGCTTGACACCATAACCGAGAGAATATCAAGAAGGGAAGTAGGAGATTTAAACGCTGTTTTGAAAGCGTTAAGGGAAAAAGTTGTAGAAATGCTTGAAGTATCCGAAGAAAGCCGTTTGCTTGATTCGGACAAAAAACCGCTTGTAATTCTTGTTGTAGGTGTAAACGGTGTTGGGAAAACCACGACAATAGGAAAACTTGCAAAAAGATTTAAGGAAAACGGCAAAAAAGTAATCTTAGGCGCCGCAGACACATTCAGGGCTGCGGCAATTGAACAACTTGAAATTTGGGCTGAAAGAGTGGGCTGCGACATAGTGAAACACAAAGAAGGTTCCGACCCGTCGGCTGTTGCCTTTGATTCCGTTAAAGCGGCTGTCTCAAGAGATGCCGACGTTGTAATAATTGACACTGCGGGCAGGCTTCACACAAAAGAAAATCTAATGAAACAACTTGAAAAAATGAAAAGGGTAATCTCAAAGGTTATACCCGACGCGCCTCACAGAATAGTGCTTGTGCTTGACGCCACAAACGGGCAAAACGCTTTAAATCAGGCAAAAGAATTTCAGAAAATAACAGGCATTACCGACATAATTCTTACAAAACTTGACGGCACTGCAAAAGGCGGAGTGATTATTCCCATTGTGAGGCAGTTGAAAGTGCCTGTCGCATTTGTTGGAGTGGGAGAGAAGGAAGACGACTTGATTCCATTCAATCCCAAAGAATACGCTGAAAGTTTATTTGAATAGAGGCAACCCCGTTTATCCTTTTGGAGGTAAAAAATGAGAAAGGCTGTTTTTGCCGGAAGTTTTTATCCGTCAAACGGCGAGGCGATAATTTCTTTCTTTAAAAACGTAAAATGTTTGACGCCTAAAAAAGACGCTGTTGCGGCAATTGTCCCGCACGCAGGCTATATTTATTCCGGAAAAACCGCTTTTAAAACACTTTGTTCGGTGAATATTCCCGAGACGGTTGTTGTTTTTTGTCCCAACCACAGAGGACTTGGCTGGCATCTTGCCGTATCTTCCGAGGACAGATGGGAAACGCCTTTGGGGGATGTTGAGGTTGATGTTGAATTAAGCAGGGAAATTGCCGAATTTAAGTATGCAAAACTTGACGATGTGGCTCATTTATACGAGCATTCTCTTGAAGTTCAACTTCCTATTCTGAAAATTCTAAAACCTGACGCAAAGATTGTTGCCGTCTCGGTTGCGACTTACAATACTTCTCTGTTGAGAGATTTTGCGATTCATATCGCAGAAAAAACGAAAAACAAAGATGTGCTTTTTGTTGCAAGTTCGGATATGAGTCATTATGTTCCGGCGGATTATGCAAAAAAGATGGATTTTATGGTTATAGAGGCTTTGAAAAAACTTGATGCGGATACCGCTTTTGAGGTTGTTGAAAAATACGATATTTCAATGTGCGGCATACTTCCCGCCTATATTGCCGTGAATATTGCAAAAATAAAAGGCGCTCAAAAAGGAGAGGTTATTGAATACACAAATTCGGGAGAGGCCACAGGTGATTTTAATAATGTTGTGGCTTATCTTGGAATGATTTTTGTGTGAGGGAATATGAAGGTTGTAATTCAAAGAGTAAGGGAGGCTTTTGTTGAAGTTGACGGGGAAAAAACGGGAGAAATCGGCAGGGGAATTCTTGTTCTTGTAGGGTTTGAAAAGGGTGATGAAGAAGAAATTGATAAAAAAATTGAATTTATGGCTAAAAAAATTACCAATTTGAGGATTTTTGAAGACGAAAACGGCAAAATGAATTTATCGGTTAAAGATATAGGCGGTTCGGTTTTGATAGTTTCAAATTTTACTTTGGCAGGTTCTGTAAAAAAGGGAAGGCGGCCTTCTTTTGACAATGCGTTAAGCGGAGAAAAAGCAAAAATTTTTTATGAAAAATTCTGCGATTTTTTCAAAACCTTAAACATTTCAGTTGAAAAAGGCAAATTTCAGGCGTATATGAAAGTCTTTCTTGTCAATGACGGCCCCGTAACTTTCGTTGTAGAAGTTAAATAGTTTGTTATTGTTAGGATTTTAGGGCTATTCGCCCTTTTTGAAAATTTCAAAATTTGTCTAAATTTTTCATTTTTTCATATTGATTTATAGCATTTTTTTCTGTAAGATAAAAAAAACACTCAGTAAGGTTGGAGGTGAAAAATTTTTAATGATATAGTCCCCAAAAAAATAAATGCGTGGGAGGATTTATGAAGAAGTTTCTTTCTTTTGGTCTTGTGGTTATGTTACTGGTTCTAATAGGGTGTGCTCCCGCTAACCATCTGGAAAGCGATGAGTCTCAGCCTATTGAACACTTTACGACGGCTGTTTTTAACCCGGCGGCAGGTATTATTCCGTTTCCAAACGATTTGTTGATTGACCCTGCAACCGGAAAAAACGCAATCCCCAATCCCAACGGTTTGGATTTGATTGATGCCGTCAATTCTCTTTCCGGTTTTTCAACCGTAGCACCTGTTAGTTTTTACCTTGACGGTGCTCCCGACGGTTCAACATTGAATTCAGACACAATTAAATTTCTTGACATTACTGCTGGAAATCCTGATTTCGGTCATGAGGTTCCTTTTGCCGTAATGGGCTTTGATTCTGCAACAGGCGCAGTGTCTCTTTCCCCGGTTTGGCCGTTGAAGCCTCATCATAAGTATGTGGTTGTTGTAACAAAGGGAGTTAAAGATTCCCACGGTAAATCTATTGAACCGGATAAGGTTTTTTATCTTCTTGAAAGAGAAAATTCTCTTGTAACTGCTGACGGACATTCCGCAACAGCACTTCTTGACGACGCAACAGCCCAGAAACTTGAATACCTGCGTCAGGCAATGAAACCTGTTTTTGACTTTTTGACACAGATGGGAATTACAAGAGACGATATTGCAATTGCATTTACATTTACCACTCAGGGTACTTATGACGACTTTAACGTTTTAAAGGCTCAGCTGGCTGAAATGCCTGCTCCTTCGCCTATATTTGCTGCTAAATATCTTGGCGATGCAATGGTAGAGGCTTTCTTCGGTGCAGTTGAAGCGCAG